>JAICSG010000019.1 GCA_025937035.1 Thermoanaerobaculia bacterium
CTCCTTCGAGACCAGCCTGACCCTCGCTCCCAGGGCGCAGGCCATGGGCGCGGAGTCGGTGGCGGTGTGGGCCCCGCAGCGCGGCGAGCTCGTGGCCACCCAGCAGATCTCCCCCTCCGCCTTCATGCAGTAGTCGATCGAGCGGCGCCACTCCTCGGTCTGGTTGTAGTAGGTGCAGCGCGTGTCCACGCAGAGATTGCCGCCGATCGTCCCCATGTTGCGCAGCGGCGGCGAGGAGATCGACTGCACGGCCGTGGCGAAGGCGGGGTAGCGCTCGCGCACAGCGGGGTGGGCCACCACGTCGCTCAGCAGGGTCGTGGCGCCGATGTGGACCTCGCCGTTGACGTCGATCCCCGCCAGCCCCGGGATGCCCATCAGGCTCACCACGGTGGTGGCCTGCTGGTGCCGGCGCTTCATGTTGGGCCAGAGATCGGTGCCACCCGCGACCAGCCGGATGAGCTCCCCTTCGGCGGCGCCTTCGCCGGAGAGAACCGACGCGGCCTCGTCAAGGGTGCGGGCGTGGACGAAGTTGAATTGTGGCAGACGCAGCATCTACTTCGCCCCCTTGAGATCGGTGGTCAGCGCGGCGAGCTTCTTCTTCCGCAGCGCCTCCTCGCGGGTCATCATCGTGCCCGCGGACGAGCGCATGCCGGAGCGGAGCTTCTCGCGGTAGTCGTTGATGGCGGTGCCGTCTCCTCCCTGCTCGGGCGTGGGCACGATCAGCTCCTCGCCGAAGTCGACCTCCGGAAAACCTTTCGGTCCGAAGCGCGGCTCCTGACCCTTACGCCTGGCCTCCAGCGCCTTCAGCACCATGTGCGGATGGATCGGCACCTGATCGACCCGCACGCCCACGGCGTCGTAGATCGCGTTCGCCACCGCGGGCATCACCGGCAGCAGCGGCCCCTGGCCGACCTCCTTGGCACCGAAGGGGCCCCGCGGGTCCGGGTCCTCGATCAGATAGGTGGTCACCGGCGGCATGTCCTGGAAGGTCGGGCTCTTGTACTCCAGCACCGAAGGATGCTTATGGACCAGAGCCGAGGAGAGGTGCTTGGGCAGCCGGCGGAAGACCTGCTCCTCCATCATCACCTCTCCCAGGCCCATGTAGACGCCCCCCTCGACCTGCCCCATCACCAGCACCGGATTGAGCGCGCGGCCGACGTCGTGGGCCATCCAGACGTGGACGGGATTCCACAGGCCGGTTTCGGGATCGGCCTCGACTTCGATCACCGCCGCCGAGTAGGAGTAGGCGGGGGAGGGGCCCACGCCCGCGCCCCGGTAGCGGCCCGGAGAGCGCGGCGGGATGTAGCTACCGGCGGTCGCCAGGGTGCCGAAGCGGGCCTCGGTGGCAATGACGGCGTCCTGGAAAGAGAGCCCCTTCTCGGGGTCCTGGGCGTCGAAGACCCGGCGCTCGGCGAAGACGATGCGCGGCTCCGGAATCTCGAGCTGCTCGGAGACGGCTTTGGAAATCATTTCGCGGGCCCGCTCGGCCGCCTGGAGCGCGGCGTTGCCCACCATCAGGGTGACCCGCGAGGAGTAGGAGCCGAGGTCGACCGGTGTGAGGTCCGTATCGGCCACGCAGAGGCGGATGTCCGCGAGGGAGACGCCGAGCACCTCGGCCACCACGGCGGCGAGGATGGAGTCCGATCCCTGGCCGATCTCCGACTCGCCACAGAAGACGGCGACGCCACCCGAGCGGTCGAGCTTGAGCATCACCCCCGACTGCGGCATGTGGTTCCAGTAGATCGGCAAGCCAGCGCCGCAGAGATAGGAGCCGCAGGCGAGGCCCAGGCCGCGCCCCTCGGGCAGCCGCCCCCAGCGCTCGCGGAAGCCGCTCCCCTCGACCACCGCCTCGATGCAGCGGCGCAGCCCCATCGAGCCGATCCGCAGCCAGTTGGCGGTCACCGAATCCGGCTCGGCCAGCATGTTGAGCCGCAGGTCGGCCGGATTGATCCCGAGCTTCACCGCGATCTTGTCGAGATGGACCTCGAAGCCGAAGCGCGGCTGCGGCGTGCCGTGGCCACGCTTGGGACCGCACGGCGGCTTGTTGGTGAAGCAGCGCACCCCCTGGAACTCGTAGGCCGGCATCTTGTACGTCACCGTCTGGAGCGCGCCCGTGTAATAGGTCGAGGCCACGCCGTAGCTGCCGTAGGCGCCGCCATCCAAGGCGGTGCGCAGGCGTTGCGCGGTGATCGTTCCATCTTTTTTCACGCCGGTCCGCACCTGCATGAGCACGGGGTGACGGCCGCGGTGGCAGTAGAAGACCTCCTCGCGGGTGAGGGTGATCTTGCACGGCCGGCCCAGCTTGAGGGCCATCTTCGCCGCCACGATCTCGTGATTGAACGGATCGCTTTTTCCTCCAAACCCGCCGCCGTTCGGGCAGGCCACCACGCGTACGCGCGAGGCGGGCAATTCGAGCACCTTGGCCAGGGCGCGGTGGACGTAGTGCGGCGTCTGGCTGGAGGAGTAGAGGGTCACCCGGTCGTCGTCCTCGGGCACGGCGACCGCCGAGTGCTGCTCCATGGGCAGATGGGTGTTCCCCTCGTAATAGAAGGTGTCCTCGAAGATCTCGTCCGCGCCTTCGAAACCCTTTTCGACGTCGCCGAAGGTCATCGAGACGACCTTGTGGAGGTTGCCGTGATCGCCATAGTCATGGATGCGCGGCTCGGGGGTGGCGATGGCCTCCTCGATCGACGAGATCGTGGGGAGCGGCTCGTATTCGACCCGGACCTTGAGCGCCGCCTCATAGGCCGCGTCCTCGGTGGTGGCGGCCACCGCGGCCACGGGATCGCCCACGAAGCGGACCTTGTCCGGACAGAGGGCGTGCTCGTCCTGCGAGACGGGGAGGATGCCGAAGGGGATCGGCGTCTCCTTACCAGTCAAAAATCCGAGAAAGCCGGGGACCTTCTCGGCGGCGGAGAAATCGATCGATCGGATCAACGCGTGCGGTTGCGTCGAGCGCACCAGCCGCACGTAGGCCGTGCGCGGGAAGGCGAGGTCGTCCGCGTATTTCGTGGCGCCGGTCACCTTGGCACGGCCGTCCACGCGGCGAAACGGTTTGCCGATGATGTTGGGCTCGCGCCGGGGCTCTTCCTCGGTCTCGGGTTTTCTGATCGGCTCAGCCATGATGATCTCTTTCTGATCCTCAGATCGGTCGCGGCTCGGGCGGCAGATGTCCACGGTCGGATTCGACGCCG
Source organism: Thermoanaerobaculia bacterium (assembly GCA_025937035.1). Classification (GTDB taxonomy): domain Bacteria; phylum Acidobacteriota; class Thermoanaerobaculia; order Multivoradales; family UBA5704; genus DATARR01. Next base: position 3,195 of record JAICSG010000019.1, read on the forward strand.
CGCAGATGGCTCTTCACCTGCTGGGGCGTGCGGCGCTCGGCGTCGGCGGGATCGCCCGCGCCGTAGAAGACCTCGCTGGGCGGAATCCAATCCTCGCCGCGCATCTTCGCGGCGGCCCATTCCACCCCTTCGAGGATCTTGTGATAGCCGGTGCAGCGGCAGAGATTGCCGGCGAGCGCCTCGCGGATCTCGTCGCGGCTTGGGTGCGGATTCTCGGCGAGCAGGGCCTTGGCGGCCATCAGGATGCCGGGCGTGCAGTAGCCGCACTGGGCGGCGCCGAGGTCGGCGAAGGCGGCCTGGAGCGGATGGAGCTCGTTGCCGAGCTGCATCCCCTCGACGGTCTCGATCGACTTGGCCTTCGTCTCGGCGGCGAGCATCAGGCAGGAGAGCACGGGGCGGCCATCCACCAGCACCGTGCAGGTGCCGCACTCGCCGAGCTCGCAGCCATGCTTGGTGCCGGTCAGGGCGCACTCCTCGCGCAGCACCTCGAGCAGCGTGTGATGGGTGGGGAAGACCACGGGGCGATCCTCGCCGTTGATCCGCAGCCTCAGGGTGGTCAGGTCGTCGTGCATTCGTCCTCCGGTCTCTCCAATTCAACCCTGTCCGCCATCAGCCCCCGCACCAGCAGCTCGGCCTGCTCGCGGCCGATCTCGCGGGCGGGCTTGCGGCCGTCCGGGCGGAACCACTTCACGGTCCAGTTGACGGCTCCAAGGATGGCGAGGGCGCTCACCTTGGGATCGACCGGCCGGAAGACGCCGGCCGCGATCCCCTCCTGGATGGTGTCGCGAAAGGCGCGCTCGTACTCGTCGCGCCGCTCCTGAACCTCCCGGCGCCAGGCTTCGCCCAGCGCCTCCACCTCCAGATGGGCGAGCGAGCCGGGGGTCCCCTCGTTGAGGCGGACGACGTGCTCCTCGATCATCCGGAAGAGCCGGGCGTCGGCCCGCAGGCCGGTCCCGCGCACCCGTGCGGCGATCTCCAGCAGGCCGGCCAGGGCGTCCTCCTGGACGAAGGCGAGCAGCTCCTCCTTGTCCTTGAAGTAGTAGTAGAGATTGCCGACCGCCATCCCGAGCTCCGCCGCGATGTCGCGCATCCCGGTCGCCTGCAGGCCCCGCCGGCGAAAGACCCGCGAGGCCGCGTCGAGGATCTCGCGCTTCTTCTCCAGGATCTTGTCGCGGGGTTCCTGCCGCCGCGCGGCGGAGATTTGAACCATCGTTCAAAAGTATGTCGCGGGGCTGGGACGGTGTCAAGGTACAATGAGAGGAGAATGCCCAAAGCCTTGAAGACCGACTCTGCTCCCGCCGCCGGGGCGCGGCCCCGACCCTCGACCGTCGAGATCGCGTCCTGGCTCCTCGCCGCTCTGGCGCTGGTCCTGGTCCTCCATCTGCACTTGTTGTCGGCGCTGCTGGGCGGGCTCGCGGTCTACGAGCTGGTGCACATCCTCAGCGCCAGGCTGCCTTTCATCCGCGGCCCTCAGCAGGCGGGAAAGCGGTGGGCGGTGGCCATCCTGGCGGTGATCGTCATCGCGGTCTTGATCCTCGCCGTGGTCGGGGTCATCGCCTTCTCCCGGGGCCGCGGCGGGCCGGCGGCGGGCCTCCCGGCGCTGTTCGGCCAGATGGCGGACATCCTCGAGACCTCCAAGCGGCGCCTCCCCGCGGGGATCGCCGCCGAGATCCCGGACAACGCCGAGGAGCTGAAGAATGCCGGGGTCACCTGGCTGCGCGTGCACGCCGGGGAGCTCCAGACGTTCGGCGCCCAGGTCGGAAAGGGCTTTCTCCACGCGCTGATCGGCATGGTGATCGGCGCCCTGGTCTCGCTGGGGGAGGTGGCGAAGGCCGGCTCCCGGGGCCCCTTGGCCGAGGCCCTGGCCGAGCGCTCCCGCCGCCTCGGCGAGGCCTTCCGGCGCATCGTCTTCGCCCAGGTACGGATCTCGGCGCTCAACACCGCGCTCACCGCCATCTATCTGGCCGTGCTGCTGCCTCTGCTCGGCGTCAAGCTGCCTCTCATCAAAACGCTGATCGTCCTGACCTTCCTCGCCGGCCTGCTGCCGGTGATCGGCAATCTGATCTCGAACACGGTCATCGTGGTGGTCAGCCTCTCCTATTCCGCGGGCGCCGCGCTCGGCGCGCTGGTCTTCCTGATCGTGATCCACAAGCTCGAATACTTCGTCAACGCGCGGATCGTGGGGGGCGAGATCAAGGCCCGGGCCTGGGAGCTCCTGCTGGCGATGCTGGTCATGGAGGCGGCCTTCGGCATGGCGGGCCTGGTGGCGGCGCCGATCTACTACGCCTATCTGAAGGAAGAGCTCTCGTCGCGGGGGTTGATCTGAGGAGCGGGTTGCGTCAAATCTGATCTCTGATCAGGATTGACGCAACCCTGGCGCTCAGGCCGCGGCAAGGCCGAGGTGCTGCCGGCGCCTCTGGATCAAGGCCCTGGCCTCCTCCTCGGTGTCCGCGAAGAAGACCGGATTGCTCTCCTCCCCTTTGCGGAAGAGGCTGGCGGCGGTGAGCAGCAGCTTGGCGAGAACCTTGGCGCGCAACGGGGCGTTGTAGACCACGGTGCCCCGGAGGGGGAGGATCTTGACGACCCCGGAGGCCTCCCTGCGCACGGCGGCGGGCAGATCGTCGAGGTCCGCGAGATCGATCATATAGAAGAAGTGGGTGACGTCCTGCCCGTACTCGATGTGCGCTTCGTTGATGAGCTTGGCTTCCTCCAGCGTGACCTGCCCTTGCAGCCGCAGGTGGACGATGTCCGGAAGCTCCAGGCCGGTGAATTGACGACCAATCTGACTGCTTTTGAACATTGTGGCAGTAGGCATGGCGACACTCCTCACAGGGAACCAGGGCCCATCATGAGCGCCTCGCACCGCACCCCGCTACGCACTGCGGCAGACTTCGAATGTGGCGTCAGTATAGAACGCCTGAAGTCGTATCGCAAGATCTTTTCTTCTTCGCGATCCACCTGAAGTGTCCCTCTTCTCGCGGTCGCCGGCACTGTAGGGGCACGGTCTCCGCCTACGAGAAGACGCTCCCTGTCCAGCTGCCGGGCCGGGAAGCCCAAGCACGAATTCATTCTTGGGCTGCGCCACCACGGGGCCTCCGTGTGTCCAGCGACAGCCCTGTCGGGAGGGAGGATTGCCTATGTCTGGAAACGAGAAGTGGAAAAAAGAGGACTGCCGGCCCGCGCCCCTGAGCCGCCGGCAGTTCCTCGGTGGCGTCGGCGGCGCGGCGGTCGCGCTGACGGTCGGTACCGCGAGCGCGGGCGAGCTCGCCGAGGATGGGGCGGGGGTCCTGTCGGAAGCCAAGAGGCAGTCCCCCGAGATGGCCAGGGCGGCGGCCCGCCGCGAGGCGGCCTACCAGATCCGCTATCAGGCCGCCAAGGCACACCGCAAGGCGCCGCTGGTCCTGCACACCTCGAATGGTGACGAGGACCGCTACCCCAACCGGATCGGCAACTATTCCAAGGGGCTGCCGCACAACTCGTTCGGCGAGGTGGACCCCGACGCCTACGGCACCCTGCTCCAGGCGGCCGACACCGGCGCGGCGGCGGACTACGCGGCCATCCGGACCAGTGGCGGGCGGCGGCTCACCAATCCGATGGGTGGCCTGGCGTTCGACCTGGAAGGAGTGGACGCCTGGGACCTCGCGGCGCCGCCGGCGCCGGCGCTCGCCAGCGCCGAGCAGGCGGGGGAGGGGGTCGAGCTCTACTGGATGTCCCAACTGCGCGACGTCAATTTCCTCGACTACGAAGGAAACCCGGACGTGGCGGCGGCGGTGGCGGAGCTCAACGCCCTGTCGGATTTCAAGGGCCCGCGGGTCAACGGCAAAGTGACCGCCCAGAGCCTGTTCCGCGATCCGCTCCCGGGCAGTCTCAATGGCCCCTATATCTCGCAGTTCCTCTGGCTGCCGGCGCCGTTCGGGGCCGAGTACATCGACCGCAGGATCCAGACCCAGCTCCCCGGCGGCGACCACCTGACCAAGTACTCCGACTGGCTGGACACTCAGAACGGCTTCGGCGCGTTCTTTTCGCGTCCGGACCCGGAGCGCCGGCACATCCGCAACGGCCGCGACCTCAGCGAGTGGGTCCACAACGACGTCCTGTTCCAGGCGTACTTCACCGCCTGCCTGATCCTCGGCTCGCCGACCAACGTCTTCGACGCGGAGACCGACGGCGGCATCGGGGCGCCCTTCAATCCCGGAAACCCTTACTTCGCCGTCCGCAACCAGGCGGGCTTCGTCTGCTGGGGCACGCCGCACATCAAGACCCTGCTGTGCGAGGTGGCGACGCGGGCGCTCAAGACCACGTGGCACCAGAAGTGGCAGGTCCACCGGCGCCTGCGGCCGGAGGAATTCGGCGGCTTGGTCCATCAACAGGTCAAGTCGAACCGCTACCCCGGCATCCTGCACCGCGACATCCTGGAGTCGAAGGCGGTCAGCCGGGTGCTCAGCAAGAACGGCACGGGCCTGCTCCCCATGGCCTTCCCGGAGGGGTGTCCGACCCACCCGTCCTACACGGCGGGGCATGCGACCGTGGCCGGCGCCTGCGTGACCATCCTCAAATGGTTTTTCGACGAGAATTTCGTCATCAGCCAGCCCGTCGTCCCCACGCCGGACGGCCTGGCTCTGCAGCCGTACCAGGGGCCGCCGCTCACCATCGGCGGCGAGCTCAACAAGCTCGCCTCGAACATCGCCACCGCCCGCAACGTCGCCGGCGTCCACTGGCGCTCGGACGCCCAGGCGTCCCTCCATCTGGGCGAGGAGCTGGCGCTCAGCATCATTCGCGATCAGAAGGCGCTCTTCCCCGAGCCCAGCTCAGGCTGCACGTTCACCCGCTTCGACGGCACCAAGATCACCCTTTGAGGAGGCCAGGACCATGAATCGAACTTTCGTTTCGGCCGTCGCCGGCCTCGCTCTGGCCGCCACGGCGCTCCCCGTCTCAGCCCAGCCTCTGGGCGGGGTCACGTTCCACAATTTCGCCACCGCCGAGAACGGCATCACCTATCAGCGCGAGCCGTCCACCACCAAAGCGCTGGCCGATGAGCTGCGGCAGCGCGGGCGCGTCGATCTCGGCACCCTGCTGTTCAACTACCCGGTGAAGAGCTTCGGCGCGCCGGGCGTCGCCCTCCTCGACTACGACGGCGACGGCGACCTCGACGTCTACGTCACCAACGGCCCTGGCAAGGACAACGCCCTCTACCGCAACCGGCTCGCCGAGGATGGACACTTCTCGCTCGAGCTGGTCCCTGGCGCCGCCGGCGCGGCGGCCACCGAGCAGGACTCGACCGGCGTCTGCTTCGGCGACATCGACAACGACGGCGACCCCGACCTGCTGGTCCTGGGCCGCAAAGGGGCCAACCGCCTCTACGAGAACCAGGGAGGGCACTTCGTCGAGATCAGCAACCTGGCGGGCAGCGACATCGGCAGGGACGCCGATTTCGACCCGTCGTCCTGCGCCATGGCCGACCTCAACGGCGACGGCCGGCTCGACATCTTCATCGCCCATACGTTCGACTGGGTTTCCAAGGCGGCGCTCCTCGCCGAGCCCTGGGCGCTCAACGAGGACAACCAGCTCTTCCTCAACATGGGAGGCAACCGCTTCAAGGACGTCAGCGCGGCCTCAGGTGTCCAGAACGTCCGCGACATCACCTGGGGTGTGGCGATGTTCGACGTCGACGGCGACGGCGACATCGACATCCTGACGGCCAACGACCAGGGGACGATCCCCTCTTTCAAGTACGGCGGCTTCAACCGGGGCTTCGTCCGGCTCCTCAAGAACGACGGCAAGGCCCACTTCACCGACGTCACCGCCGCCTCGGGCCTGACCCAGACCGGCGACTACATGGGGTTCGCGGTGGCCGACTTCGACGGCAACGGCACGCTCGACTTCTACGTGACGAACATCGGTGACTGGCTCATGCCGCTGTTCGGGCTCCCGTACGCCACGGGCGACATGACGTCGCGCTGGCTGCTCAACGACGGCACGGGGCACTTCAGCGATCAGGGGGTCGGTGACCTGGTCGGCTCCGGCTGGGGGTGGGGCGCCTCGGCCCTCGACTACGACAACGACGGCAACTTCGACATCGTCTCCTACGGCGGCTACGACGCGGGCCCGATCGTCGATCGCTCGAACCCCCGCTCGCTGCTCCACAACGACGGCCACGCCCATTTCCGGCTCGACCTCGCCGCCTATGACGGCTCGCTCGACGCCCTGCGGCGCAACGATCACGGCGTGGCCACGGGGGACCTCAACGGCGACGGTTTCGAGGACATCGTCTCGGTCTCCGACGTCGAGGGCGCGCCCTTCTTCCCGGCGATCGCCTTCCCGTTCGGCCCGGGCGGGCCCTATCAGGGCAAGGCCAGCTTCATCCCCTCGTGGATTCCGCAGGGGGACGGCACCTTCCAGTGGAGCGGCGTGCCGCTCCTGCCCGGCACCCTGGCGGTCGAGCTCAACAGCGGGGGCAACGGCAACAACTGGGTGAACGTGCAGACGGTCGGCACGGTGGGGATCACCTCGGGAGGCCGCAACAACCGGGACGGCATCGGCGCGATTCTCCGCTTCACCCGGGCCGGCGGTGGCACGGCCACTCAGCCGATCCTGGGCGGCTCCAGCCACGCCTCCGAGGACAGCCTGCTGGCGCACTTCGGCCTCGGCAAGTCGCGGCGCGGCCTGGTCGAGGTGCAGTGGCAGGGTGGCGTCAAGAACCGCCTCTACGCGGTGCAGGCGGGAGAGAAGGTCCGCTTCCCCGAGATCCCGTGCGACTTCAGCATCAAGTGGCCCAGCCGCACGGCCTACACCGCCTGTGTCGACAAGGCTCTCGGGGAGATCAAAGGAGCCGGCCTGCTGACCACGGCCGAGACCGCCCGCTTCCGGGCCAGCGCTCTGCAGGCCTACGACCAGAGCCACTGAGGCTGGATGGGCACGGGGGCGCGGCGTGCCGCGCCCCTGCCGCTACGCCGCGACTTCGCCGATGTGCTGCCGGCGCTTGGCGACGACGGCCCTGGCCTCCTCCTCGGAATCCGCGAAGAGGATCGGATTGCTTTCCTCACCCTTCCGGAAGAGGCTGGCGGCGGTGAGCAGCAGCTTGGCGAGGACCCGGGCGCGCAACGGAGCGTTGTAGACCACCGTGCCGCGGACGGGCAGGATCTTCAGGGTCGAGGAAGCCTCTCTGCGCGCGGCGGCGGGCAGGTCCCCCAGGTCCCCGAGGTCGATCATGTAGAAGAAGTGGCTGACGTCCTGCGCATACTCCAGATGGGCTTCGTTGATGCTCTTGGCTTCCTCCACCGTGACCGTCCCTTGCAGCCGCAGATGGACGATATCCGGAAGCTCCAGACTGGTGACTTGCTGACCGCATTGATGGCTTTTGAACATTACGGCAGTAGGCATGAACACTCCTCCCGATGGACCAGGGTCCATCCATGAGCACCTTCACCCGTACTCGCTACGTGCTGCGGCGATAGACAAAAAGGTGATCTGAGTATAGACCGCCTGGAGACGTACCGCAAGAGCTATTCATTATTGGCTATAACTATGCTGTCGCCCTCTCACTCCTCCGCCCGCAACGTCACCGCCGGCTCCACGTCGGTGGCGCGGCGGGCGGGGAGGTAGCAGGCGAGCAGGGCGATCAGGCCGAGGGCGAGGGGGGCCGTCAGGTAGTAGAGCGGATCGCGGGCGCTCACCCCGTAGAGCAGGCCCGACAGGGTCCGCGAGAGGAGGAGGGCGGCGGCCAGGCCGGCGGCGAGGCCGAGCAGCACCCAGCGGAGACCTTGCCGGATCACCGTGCCCAGCACCTGGTCCTGACGCGCTCCGAGGGCTATCCGCACCCCGATCTCCTGCCGCCGGGCGGTGACCGAGTGGGCGATCAGACCGTAGATCCCCAAGGCGCAGAGGAGCAGCGCCACCGCCGAGAAGCCGGAGAGCAGGGCCATGGTCAGACGGCGGCCGGCCAGCGCGTCGGCCACCACCCTCTCCAGGGTCTCGACGTCCGCCACCGGCTGCTCGGGGTCCACGGCGGTCACCGCGCGGCGGACGCTCGCGGCGACCTGCTCCGGCGGCAGAGTGGTGCGCACCAGCAGGTGCATCACCGGCATCGGCAGCTCGCCGTGGCGGCGGAGGGGGAGGAAGAAGCCGGGGGTGTTGCGGACCTCCGGGCCGAGCTGCTGGACGTCGCGCGTCACCCCCACGATCTCCACGGGATATTTCCCCAGGATCAGCCGCTTGCGTACCGGGTCCTGACCCGGAAAGTACCGGCGCGCCATCGACTCGTTGATCACGGCGGTGATTGGCGCGTCGGGCGGCATGCCGGGATCGAAATCGGTCCCCTTCACCAGCGGCGTCTCCAGGGTGCGGAAGAAGCCGGGGCTCACGTTCATCATGAAGGCGTAGGTGCGGTCGGCCGGCGTGGCGGGCGGATGCCCCTCGGCGGCGACGGGCGCCTGCGCCGACCCTTGAATGGGGAGGTAGTCGGCCATCGCCGCCGACTCGACGCCGGGGAGCGACCGCACGCGCTCCAGCACGGTCTCATAGAAGACCCGCTGCGTACCGCGGTCCGGGTATTTGGTGGAGGGAAGCGAGAGCTGCATCGAGAGCAGCCGGGTGGGATTGAATCCGAGGTCCACCTCGGTGAGACGCCGGAAGCTCCCGATCAGCAGCGTCGCCCCGATCAGCAGCACCAGCGCCAGGGCGACCTCGGCGGCCACGAACAGTCCCTGGGCGCGGGAGCGGCCCGGGCCGGTGGTGGTCCCGCGGGAGCCCTCCTTGAGCTGCTCGGCCGCTCCGGCGCGCAGGCTCTGGAGGGCCGGAATCAGCGAGAACAGCACGCCGGTCAGCAGGGAGAGGAGGAGGGTGAAGAGGAGCACCCGGCCGTCGATCCCCACCTGGTCGAGCCGCGGCAGGTTGGCGGGGTGCGCGGCGATCAGCAGCCGTAAGCCCGCCCAGGCCAGCGCCAGGCCCACCAGGCTGCCGAGCAGGGCGAGGGCCACCCCTTCGGCCACCTGCTGGCGGATCACCCGGCCGGCGCTGGCGCCCATCGCCATGCGGATCGCCACCTCCTTGCGCCGCGCCAGCCCCTGCACCAGCAGCAGGTTGGCCACGTCGGCGCAGGCGATCAGCAGCACCAGCGCCACCGCCCCCAGCAGCAGCCCCAGCCGGGAGCGGAGCTCGCCGCCGACCAGTTGGTCGGCCATCGGCCCGAGCTGGAAGCGGAAGGGCGCGTCGAGATTCGACGGAAAGATTTTCGTGTACCGGTCGCCGATCCTCTGGGCCTCTCCGCGCGCGGCTTCCAAGGAGGTCCCGGCTTTGAGCCGCGCCGCGAGATCGAGAAAGCCGGCTCCGCGCTCGACCGTCGCTTCGGGGAGCAGCGCCATCTCCTGGGCCCGGGGCAGCCAGACCTGGACGTCCCGGAAGGGGAAGCGGAGGACGTCCGGCATCACGCCCACCACGGTATGGGGCCTCCCCTCCAGCCGGATGGATTTACCGACGATCCCCGGATCGCCGCCGAAGCGCCGCCGCCAGAAGCCGGCGCTCAGCATCACCACGTCGGCGCCTCCCTTCTGGTCCTCGGCCGCGGTGAAGCGGCGCCCGAGCAGCGGCGCGATCCCCCAGACGGCGAAGAATTCGCGGTCGATCCGCTCGCCGTGGAGCACCTGGGGATCTTCCCGCTCGGTGAGGTTGAAGTCCTCGTCGTGATAGGCGGTGAGGGCGGCGAACAGCCCGGCCTCGCGCAGCATCCGCAGGCGGGGGACGGAGGACGGGCTCTGGCTCAGCCCCTCTTCCTCCGAGTGGAGCCAGATCCGCACCATGCGGCCGGGATCGGGATAGGGGAGCGGGCGCAGGACGACCGCGTCGAGCAGGCTGAAGATCGCCGTGTTTGCCCCGATTCCCAGTCCCAGGGCGAGCACCGCGATCAAGGTGAAGCCGGGGCTCCGCCGCAGGCGGCGGAGCCCGTATTTGAGGTCCTGGAGCATCCAGGGTCTTAGTTTAGACCAGCGCGAAGGCCCGCTCGAAGGCGACCTCGGCGCGGCCGGCGTCCCCGGTGAGGGCGACGCCGAGCTCGATGAGGCTCTCGCGGAGCTGCCGCCGGCCCGGCTCGCAGCGGACGCAGACCAGGTGCGGCATGCGGACGGCCTCGTCCGCCGGGCGGGCGGCCAGCACCTGCACCCGCTCCCCGGAGGCGGCGAGATCGGCGCCGAGAGGGACGACGACGGTGTCCACCCGGTGCCCCACGGCGCGCAGGTAGCCCAACAGCCCGTCGGGGGCGCCGCTCTCGTCCAGCCAGCGGTGGAGCCCCTCCTGGGCGACCTGCGCCATCTGCTCGCCGGCCGCCGTCACCTGCACGCCGAGCTCGCGGAGGTAGCGCTCCAGCGAGCGCCGCAGCTTCCCCTGCTCGGGGAGCGGCGCCACGGCGAGCCTGCGCGGCACCGTGCCTTCCTGCCAGCGCCGGGCCAGGGCATACCCCTGCGCCGTCAGGGAGCTCCGCCAGGACGCCGCGGCGAAACACTCGCGGAGGCGCAGCCCGCACCGCTGCAGGAGCTGCCCCACGGGAGCCTCGCGCACGCAGGCGCGGATCGACTCCTCCAGGGTGCTCCAGTCGGGCAGCAGACCCTGGCGGAGCTCCGGCCGCAGCTGCCGGTAGAGGTGGCGCAGGCGCCGCAGCGTCTGATCAGCATGGCGGCGGAGGGCCTTCTGCAAGGCGGCGCCGGACGCCACCGCGGCCGCCGCCGCCTCCCTCTCCACCCGGTCGTAGCTTTCGCGGGCCGCCTCCCGGAAGTCGTGCGCGGCCAGCATCTGGAGCGTGAGCTTTTGGAAGTGCAGGCCCATGACCGCCAGGGTGACCGCCTGCGGGAGGTGCTGTGGCCGGCGAAGGAGCGTGCGCAGGAGGAACCCCGCGTACGCCGGCCCCTGGCGCGAGAAGAGCTGGCGCCGCACCGAGCGCAGGACGATCAGCAGGTCGTCCTTCCCCACCGGGCGGGGCTTGCGGCCGGCCCTGGAGCCGAGGTTCGACATCAGCGTCCAGCAGCGTTCGAAATAGCTGCGCAGGCCGGGATCGTAGAGGGTCGCGAGCACCCGCCGGTAGCCGTCGATCAGCACTTTGGGGTCGAGCTGCGGCTTGAAGTTGAGGGCGATCTCCACGTTGTTGCCGCTCGACTCGTCCAGCAGGCGCCCCTCGGCTTCCAGGCGATCGTAGAGGTCGGTGCCGCGCAGCGCGGTGAGCAGGCCCACCATGGCGCGCGGGATGCCCGCCTCCTGGATGAAGTCGATCTGGGCGTCGAAGACCTCCGGACCGTCGGCGTCGAGGCCGAGGATGAAGCCGCCGCTCACCTCCAGCCCCTTGCGCTGGAGGGTGCGCACGGCGTGGAGGAGGTAGTGGTCGTCCGCCTTGTCGACGTTCTGGGTCTTCTTGGTCCGCTTCAGGGCCTCGGGGTTGGGGCTCTCGATCCCCAGGAACACCATGTTGAATCCCGCCTCCACCATGGCGTCCATCAGCGGCTCGAGCTTCGCCAGGTTGACGCTCGCCTCGGTGAAGAGCTCGAACGGATAGCCCCGTGCGCGCTGCCAGGCCGCGACCTCCGGCAGCAGGCGCAGCGCCTCGCGCTTGTTGCCGATGAAGTTGTCGTCCACCAGGAAGACCGGGCCGCGCCAGCCGATCTCGTAGAGACGGTCGAGCTCGGCGACCATCTGCTCGTTCGACTTCGTCCGCGGCAGCCGGCCGAAGAGCTTGGTGATGTCGCAGAACTCACAATCGAAGGGGCAGCCGCGCGAGAACTGGAGCGCCATCGAGGAGTAGGCCCCGAGGTCGAGGAGATCGAAGCGCGGCACCGGCGTCTGGGTGATCGCCGGCTTGGCCGCCGGCCGGTAGACCCGCTCGGCTTGTCCCGCCTCCCAGTCGGCGAGGAAGCGGGGGAAGCTCTCCTCGACCTCGTCGAGCAGGTAATAGTCGGCGTCCGGGATCTCGGAGGAGAACGAGGTCGGATGCGGTCCGCCCACCCCGACCGGCTTGCCGCGGCGCTTGCACCGCGCGATCACCTCCTGCAGCGAGCGCCGCTGCACCACCATCGTGGAGGTGAGCACGAGATCGGCCCAGTCGAGGTCCTCGTCCGTGAGCTTGGCGACGTTCAGGTCCACCAGCCGCAGGCGGTAGTGGGAGGGGAACATCGCCGCCACCGTGAGCAGGCCCAGGGGCGGCATCGCCGAGCGTTTGCCCGTCAGCTCCAGGGCGTACTGGAACCCCCAGTACGAGAGCGGAAAGCGGGGATAGACGAGAAGGGCGTTGAAAGTCCGCGGCTCGCTCATGAAGATCCTCCTCAGCACGGACCCGCGGTGGAGCGAGTCACGGAGGCTGCGAAATCCGGGCATCCGATCCAAAGAGCAGGCGAGGTGCTTGCCTCGCAGGGGATATAGCCTACCGCGCTTTTCGCGCTTTCAAGCACAGATTGACCGTCGACCTCCCCGGCGGCTCGTTCATCCGGTTCCTACGGTCGATCCTGTTCAGGAGCCTGAGCCCCAGATTGATGGGGTGGAGAGGGCTGCCGCCGTCCTGGTCGAAGCTGCCGCGGTCGGCCGCGTCGGCGAGGCCGCGTCCGAGGACGCCCGATTCGAGCAGCGGCTTGCCTAGCCCGTAGAGCAGGTTGTGGATGAACGGGAAG
>JAICSG010000717.1 GCA_025937035.1 Thermoanaerobaculia bacterium
AGCCTGGTCTCATCGTGAGCCCTCACGAAAGGGTTTCCCCCCCTACTGTAGAGACGCCCCGCGGGGCGTCTCCAGGGCAACATTATCTGTGCTATGTAGATGCCCCCGCCGCGGGCAGGCTGTGGCAGATTGGATCGCCTTCTCCGCCTCGGAGACGCCCCACGGGGCGTCTCTACAGAGGATGGCCAGCTGCGGAGACTTTCGAGACACCCTTTAGGATATTTTTCTCCTGAGATCGAAGAGAGGCAACCTCCACCATGTCTTCCAACAGGGTCCGCAAGACCTCGCTGCTGACGCTCGCGCTCGTCCTCACGGCGGCGCTCTCCTACGCTGATCCCACACTGGCCGCGGCCCCCCCTCAGGGGCAGCCGCAGCCGCTGGTGGCTCCGCTCTCGCGCGGCGAGACGCTCGACCTGCCGCCGCTCGACGAGAAAGTCCCCTCGCCCGCCGCCTTCCTCGGCTATCCGCTGGGGGCGCGGTTCACCTCGTGGGACCGCATCGTCGCCTACCTCGAAGCCCTGGACGCGGCCTCGGCGCGGGTGAAGATGTGGGAGTACGGCCATACCTATGAAGGCCGCCCGCTGAAGCTCCTCGCCGTCTCGGCGCCGGAGAACCTCGAGCGGCTGGAGGAGATCCGCAAGGACGTCCAGCGGCTGGCCGATCCCGCGGCTTCAAGCGCCGCCGAGCGGGAGCGCATCCTCCGCCGCACCCCGCTGGTGGTCTGGCTGGCCTACGGCGTCCACGGCAACGAGTCCTCCTCCGCCGAGGCCGCCATGGGCGCGGCGTACGTGCTCGCCGCCGCCCAGGGCGAGACGGGCGAGATGCTCAAGGACGTGGTGGTACTGATCGATCCCCTCCAGAATCCGGACGGCCGCGAGCGCTACGTCAACGGCTACCGCGAGCGGAAGGGGGACGAGGCCAACGCCCGCCGCGCCGCCGCCGAGCACTGGGAGCCCTGGCCGGGCGGCCGGCAGAACCATTATCTGATCGATCTCAACCGCGACTGGGCATGGGCGAGCCAGCAGGAGACCCGCCAGCGCATCGCCGCGTACCGCTCGTGGGAGCCGCAGGTCTACGTCGATTTCCACGAGATGGGGAGCGAGAATTCCTACTTCTTCCCGCCCTCGGCCGAGCCGATCAATCCGCAGATCGACCGCCGGGTGCTCTCCTGGCTCGATACCTTCGGCCGCGCCAACGCCGCCGCCTTCGACCGCCAGGGGTGGGTCTACTTCAAGGAAGAGAATTACGACCTTTTCTACCCCGGCTACGGCGACTCCTATCCGAGCCTGCGCGGCGCCGTGGGCATGACCTACGAGGTGGCCGGCGGCGGCCGGGCCGGCGTGGCCCTGGCGCTGCCGGACGGCGGCACGCTCACCCTGGCCGACCGCGTGGCCCGGCATCTCACGACCTCGCTCACCACCGTGCGCACGGCCGCCCGCAACGCCAACAAGATCCTGGCGGACTTCGCGGCCAACCGCGCCAGGCCGGCCACCGAGCCGGCGCGGACCTATCTCTGGCCCGCCGATCAGCCGGAGGCGCGGTCGCTGGCCGACCTGCTGGCCCTGCACGGCGTCCACGTGCGGCAGCTCAAGCAGAGCGCCGAGGTTCCGGTGCGCGACCTCGCCAGGCCCAAGGGGACCGGGGAGGCGCAGCCGCAGCCGCGCCGGTTCGCGGCCGGCACCTACGCCGTCTCCACCGCCCAGCCGCTCGGCAACCTGGTGCAGTCGCTGCTGGAGATCGACTCGCCGATGAGCCAGTCCTTCGTCGACCGCCAGCGGCAGCGCCTGGAGCAGAACCTCGACGCCGAGTTCTACGACATCACCGCCTGGTCGTTGCCGCTCGCCTTCAACCTCCGCACCTGGGTGGCTTCGGGTGACCTGGCGTCGGACGGCCGGCCGCTGGCGGAGCCGTCCGCCGGCATCCAGGGGGAGGGGGACCTCGGCTGGCTGGTGCCGCCGCAGGGGATCGCCTCCTACCGGCTGGCGGCGGGGCTCCAGAAGCGCAAGATCCAGTATCGCGTGGCCCTCGCCGGCTTCTCGGCCGGCCCCCTGACCTATCCGGCCGGCACGCTGTTCATCCCCAGCCGGATCAACGGCGCCGGGGCCCGCGACACCCTTCAGATGCTCCTTCAGGAATCCTTCCTCAAGGCGGAGGCGATCTCCTCGTCCTATGAATTCAAGGGGCTCTCCCTGGGCTCGCGCGACATGGCGTCCGTGCGCCCGGTGCGGGTGGGGCTGCTGAGCGGCGAGGGCGTGGACGCGACCTCCTTCGGCTTCCTCTGGTATCTGCTCGACCGCCAGACCGGGGTCAACTACGACCGCCTCGACCTCGCCCAGCTCCGGCAGATCCCCCTGAGCGATTTCGACGTCCTGGTCTTCCCGGACGGCGACTACGACGACCACATCGGCGACAAGCTCAAGACGGTTCTCGACAATTGGATCAAGGGGGGCGGCGTGCTGGTGGCGATCGGCGACGCCGTCACCTGGCTCCAGGACAAGGAGCTGACCTCGATCAAGCGCTGGACGGCGCCGAAGAAGGACGACAAGGACCCGAAGCCCGCCGAGGCCTCGGACCCCGAGGACAGCGGGGACGACGCCACCGCGAAACAGCTCGCCCAGCGGCCGATCTTCACTCCGGGCGCCGTGCTCTCCACCCACATGCAGCCGCGGCATCCGCTGACCCTGGGGCTCGACCATTCGCCGGACGTCCTCTACGAGGGCTCGAACGTGCTCAAGGCCACCGGCGATCCCCGGCAGGACGTGCTGACCGCCGACGACGACATGCCGGTGGCGGCCGGCTTCGCCTGGCCCGAGGCGGCGCAACGGCTGGCCGGCTCGCTCCTGGTGGGCAGCGAGCCACGGGGGAAGGGGAGCGTGGTCCTGTTCGTCCAGGACCCCGACTACCGGCTCTTCTGGCGGGCCACGATGCCGATCTTCCTCAACGCCGTGCTGTATGGTCCGAGCACGGGGCTGGGGGGCGGGTTCTAGGCCCCGATGAGCGCGAGCGACAGGGCCCGTCACATCGAGCCGGTCACCGTCCGCTGGGGGGACGTCGACTCGATGGGG
>JAICSG010000699.1 GCA_025937035.1 Thermoanaerobaculia bacterium
AGGTGGCCAGGGGATCGGCGTTCATGGTGCCCCACTGGGTGATGCCGTCCGGCAGCAGGTCCCGGAGATCGCAGGACTCGTCGCCCAGGAGGAACGGCGCGCTGTTCACCAGCTCCGCCGAGAAGACGTTGGTGGCGATGGCGAAGCCGCCCAGGATCGGCGAGGAGAGGGTCTGTCCCATCACCACGCTGGTGCGCCGGAACACGGCCACGCGGGCCCCCTGCGAGAAGGAATCCGGATCTCCGAAATCCCCACCTCCCGCCGGGTTGAAATAGACGCTGAACTCCCCCCGCGTGTCGAGGCCGATCTGGATGTTGCCGTTGATGATCGGCTCCGACTTGAACGGCTCGGAGCGGAAGGTGAGGCGGGCGTTCGCCTCGCCCATCGTGCCCGGGTTGAACAGCGAGCCCTGGACCCCCTCCAGGTGGAGGAAATAGCCCAGGTCCTGGAGATTGCCGTCCTGGTCCAGATAGAAGCGGCCGGTGACGTACCAGGCGACGCGGCCGGGGGTGATCGGCATGCGGAGTCCCTCCTCGAAAAGGTCGCCGCATTCTGCCACAGAGGCCCGCGCCCTGCGGTACCATCCTCCGAAATCCAGCCGCCGGAGGACCATCATGAAGAAGCTCCTCGCCTTAGCCGTGCTCGCCCTCTGTGCCGGGGCGGTGCTGATCGCCGCCCGTCCGAAGCCGGCTATGCCACCGCTCTGGCAGGTGTACGAGCAGTCGCTCAAGCGGGCCAAGTACGTCGACCTGACGCACACGATCAGCCCGTCGATCCCGGTCTGGGCCGGCTTCGGGCCGTCGTCGTTCGGCCCCGCCGTAAACCCCAAGACGGGCAAGCCCTACACCTACAAGGACGACGGCTTCGAGGCCACCCGCTACTCGCTCTCCACGGACCAGCTCGGCACCCAGCTCGATCCGCCAGCCCACTGGAATCCCGACTACCCGGCGATCGACGAGTTGCCGGCCACCTTCGCGGTCCGTCCGCTGGTGGTGATTCCGATCGTGGAGCAGGTCAAGAAAGATCCTGGCTACCACCTCACGGTGGCGGACATCCTGGCCTGGGAGAAACGGCACGGCCGCATCCCCGAAGGGTCGGTGGTGTTCGTCCGCTCGGACTGGTCGAAGGAGTGGCCGAATCCGGAGCTGGCCACCCGCGAGAAATTTCCCGGGGTGAAGCTGGAGGCGCTCCAGTTTCTCCACCTCCAGCGCAAGATCCTCTTCCACGGCCACGAGCCGCTGGACACCGACACCACTCCGACCCTGGAAGGCGAGGCCTGGCTCCTCCGCAACGGCTACACCCAGGCCGAAGGGGTGGCCAACCTCGACCAGGTGCCCGAGACCGGCGCCCTGGTGGCGATCGGCTATCCCAAATTCCAGGGGGGCCTCGGCGGCTACGCCCGCTACATCGCCATCTGCCCGCCGGACTGGAAATACGGCGTCTCGGTGGGCCAGGTGCCCGAGGCGCCGCTGGCGCGGCGGAGCAAGGCGTTGCATTGGGAGGGGGGAGTGCGGGTGCGGTAGAGGCACGTGTTAGCATCCGCCCCGTGAGCGCTCGGAGGACCCCATGAAGGTCGCGGTGATCGGTGGCGGGCCGGCGGGGCTGTATCTCTCCCTGCTGATGAAGAAGGCGAATCCGGGGCATGAGGTGGTGGTCCTGGAGCGCAACGCTCCGGATGCCACCTTCGGGTGGGGGGTCGTGTTCTCGGACCAGACCCTCGGCAACTTCCGGGCGGCCGACCCCGAATCGTTCCAGGAGATCTCCGACAACTTCGCCCGCTGGGACGACATCGACATCCACTACAAGGGGCGGACGATCACCTCCGGCGGCCATGGCTTCGCCGGCATCGCCCGCATGAAGCTGCTGGAGATCCTTGCAGGGCGCGCCGCCCGGCTGGGGGTCGACCTCCGCTTCAACTGCGAGGTCCGGGACGACTCGGACCTACCCGGCCTTGGGCTGGGGGATGCAGACCTCGTGGTGGCCGCGGACGGCGTCAACAGCGCGGTGCGGCGGCGGCATGCCGAGGCCTTCCAGCCCGAGATCGTCCAGGGGAAGGCCAAGTTTGTCTGGCTGGGCACCACCCGGCGGTTCGACGCGTTCACCTTCATCTTCATCGAGAACGAGGCCGGGATCTTCCAGGCCCATGCCTACCGGTTCAGCGACACCCATTCGGCGTTCATCGTGGAGTGCGACGAGGCCTCCTGGCGCAACGCCGGGCTCGACCGCATGGACATCGACGCCACGATCGCCTTCTGCGAGGACCTGTTCGGGCCCTGGCTGGACGGCCACCGCCTGCTCGCCAACATCCCGCCCCAGCAGCGCGCGGCGCCGTGGCTCCAGTTCAACCGGGTCCACTGCGCCCGGTGGTGGGAGGGGAACCTCGTCCTGATCGGCGACGCGGCCCACACCGCCCACTTCTCCATCGGCTCCGGCACCAAGCTCGCCATGGAGGACGCCATCGCCCTCTCCCGCATCCTGAACGGGCCGGAGGTGGCCGATCTGCCGCGCGCCCTCCAGGCCTACGAGGACGAGCGCCGCACCGAGGCCCTGCGCCTCCAGAACGCGGCCCGCAACTCCATGGAGTGGTTCGAGAACGTCCGGCGCTACGCCCGGCTCGATCCCGAGCAATTCGCCTACAGCCTCCTCACCCGCAGCCAGCGCGTGAGCCACGAGAACCTCCGCCTGCGCGATCAGCGCTATCTCGAAGGGGTCGAGCGTTGGTTCGCCAGCCGGGCCAGCCGCAGGGAGCTCCCGAAAGCTCCGCCGCCGATGTTCACCCCCTTCACCCTGCGGGGGATGACGGTCGAGAACCGCGTCGTGGTCTCGCCCATGGACATGTACAGCGCCGAGGACGGGACGCCCAACGATTTCCATCTGGTCCATCTCGGGGCCCGGGCGCTGGGGGGGGCGGGGCTGGTGGTCACGGAGATGACCTGCGTCTCGCCCGAGGCGCGGATCACGCTCGGCTGCACGGGCATGTACAGACCGGAGCACATGGAGGCGTGGCAACGGGTGACGCGGTTTGTCCACCAGCGGAGCCGCTCCAAGATCTGTCTCCAGCTCGGCCATTCGGGTGGCAAGGGATCGACCCGGCTGATGTGGGAGGGGGAGAACGAGCCGCTCGACGCCGACGGCTGGCCGATCGTGG
>JAICSG010000005.1 GCA_025937035.1 Thermoanaerobaculia bacterium
GTCCACCAGATTGCCGCCGGCGTCCTTGGCATCCACAGCGATCTGCCCCTTGAGGGCCGCCGGGACCTCGGCCAGCCGGTTGGCCGGCACGTGGAAGGCGAGGAAGCCCGCGATCTGCGGGAATTTGGCCTTGACGGCATCGGAGAGGCCGGCGGGGTCCCAGGTCAGCGGGATGGTGGTGCCGCCGTTGACGCCATTGGCCTCCAGGCCGAGGCCGCCGTCCGGGGCGTAGTGGAGGGAGACGTTCCAGGCCGGGGAGACGGCGCCGGGGTTCCAGGCGATGGTGTCGCCGGTCACCCAGTAGGCTTGGGCGCGGCCGATGTTCCCCTTGGGGGCTCCGGAGGCGCTCACGGTCAGCACGTGGGTGGTGGAGTTGTAGGAGAAGAAGATCTCGACGCAGGCCTGCGGCACGGAGAAGGTGATGTTGGCGCCGTTCTGGGCGCCGCCGACGCCGTAGTTCTCGTCCCAGCTCTCATTGATGGCCGCCTTGACCTCGTAGTTGCCGACCGGGATGGCATGGGTCGAGAAGGTGTAGATCCCGTCGCCGTCCGGATCTTCCAGCCAGGAGCGCAGGCAGTCCGGCTGCCAGTCCCCCGGGCAGCCCAGGAAGTGTTGGTAGCTTCCCGGCGCCGTCACGATGACGGCGTTCTTGTTGCTCGTCACCCAGTGGGTAGCATTATCGTAATAGAGCTTGACCGCCGTGGGGCCTGACAGGTTGAGCGGAAGGTTGCTCCCGTTCTGCTGCGCGTTGGCGCCGTAGTTGACGGTCCAGGAGTCGTTGAGGGCCGCCTTGTACTCGTAGCTGCCGGCGGGGATGTTGAAGGTCCCCTGCCAGACGGCGTCGGTCGGGTCGTAGGTCAGGTGGGTGTTGGCGCAGTCCGCCTGCCAGTCGCCGGAGCAGCCGACCTCGGACTGGAAGCTGCCCGGGATGGTGACG
This sequence comes from Thermoanaerobaculia bacterium, assembly GCA_025937035.1. GTDB lineage: Bacteria > Acidobacteriota > Thermoanaerobaculia > Multivoradales > UBA5704 > DATARR01. Next base: position 938 of record JAICSG010000005.1, read on the forward strand.
CTCGCGGGCTGCGGCGCGCCGCCGCCGGAGCCGGCGGAGACGGTGAGCACGTGGGTGCTGGCGTTGTAGGTGAAGACGGTCTCGGCGCAGTCGGAGGCCACGGTGAAGAGGATGTTGGCGCCGTTCCGGGCTCCGCCGGCGCCGTAGTTCTCGCTCCAGCTCTCGTCGATGGCGGCCTTCACCTCATAGTTGCCGGCCGGGATGGAGGTGGTCGAGAAGGTGTAGATGCCGTCGCCGTCCGGGTCCTGGAGCCAGGAGCGGAGGCAGTCCGGCTGCCAGTCACCCGGGCAGCCCAGGAAGTGCTGGTAGCTGCCGGGAGCGGTGGCGATCACCGAATTCTTGTTGCTGGTGATCCAGTGGGTCTGGTGCGAATAGTAAAATTTGACGCTGGCGGCGGAGGCGAGGTTGAGGGAGATGTTGCCGCCGTTGGCCTGGGCGTTGGCGCCGTAGTTCTCGGTCCACGAGTTGTTGAGGGCCGCCTTGTACTGCCAGTTGCCGGCGGGGACGTCGAAGGTCCCCTGCCAGACATCGTCGGCCGGGTCGTAGGCCAGATGGGTGGCGGCGCAGTCGGGCATCCAGTCGTTGGCGCAGCCGCGCTCGGACTGCAGGTCGCCGGCGACCGTCCCGAATTGCGGGGGAGGCGTATTGGCGGGCGCCGCCGGCGGGATCAGCGCTGGTACGAGGATGACGAGCGCGAGCGTGAGCGCGAAGACCCAGCGCGTGCCCGCGCGCGATCGAACGATGGGTAGAGACATTGGGGGGACCTCCTCAGATCAATCCCGTGGATCGGGGTGGACTTGACGCGGGGACCATCATTTTAGCATCCGCCCGTGAGGATAGAGGAAGGGAATTTCCGGCGACATACCCGAACGGGTGGGATCGGGCCGGATTTCGATCTTGGCACCATGGTTGCAATCCTCTTTTAGCGTGAAGCGGCGGTGAGCGGGTGAGGGGCTCGGGACAGCGCGCTGAGATCCTTGGAGACCTGAAGTCCCCCCGCCAGCCGCAGAGAGTTGAGAGGGAGGGCGCCCATCGGGTGGTCCTCCAGGCGAAAACATCCCTAGGAGAGGAGCTCGATATGAAGCGTCAGATTCTTACTTTCGCGGCGGCGCTGGCCATCACGGCGGCCCCGGCCCTGTTCGCGCAGAGCACGTTGAACACGAACGCCCCGGGCCCGTCCCAGGAGACGAAGCCGGGCCAGACGAACAACAATCTGCAGAACCCGGGCTCGAACATGCAGCAGGGTGCCCCGAACCAGCACGGGACCTATCAGGAGCACGGGACGGTCGAGGGCTCGGCCAATGAGAGCGCGACCGGCACCAACAGCATGAACAACGGGACCGGCACCTCGACCGGCGTCAACGGCACGACCCCGACCCCCCAGGACAACACCGGGACGACCACGGGTACCACCACCGGGACGACGACGACCGACACGACCGGCACGATGACCAACGACACCACGACCGGCACGACCACGGGCACGATGAACAACACGGATACGACCAACAGTGGCACGACCGGCAGCTATAACAGTGGCACGACCGGCTCGACCGGCAGCTACAACAGCACCACCACCACGACCGATACGACCGGCACCTCCAGCACGCGCTCCTCGCGCCTGCCGAAGACCGCGAGCGACCTGCCGACGGTGGCCCTCGCCGGCCTCCTGGCGCTGATCGCCGCCTTCGGGATTCGCTTCTACTCGAAGCGGAATGCCTAAGGGAAGAACCCCTTATCGCCGGACGTTCTGATCACCTGGCGCTCCGGCGCCAGGTGATCTTGCTTTCAGAGATATGAAGAGCATCGCGATCCCCCTCGACAAGAAGTCCGCCCTGCGCTGGATCGAGCGCATCCTCCTGGCCGTCGCCATCCTCTGTCTGGGCTCCTGGGTCTATTCCTGGATCGATTCCGCCTATTACCAGTACCGGGAGAATCGGATCCTGGACGAGTCCCTGAGCCAGCAGCAGGCCCAGGAGGCGCCGCCGGCCGCCCCCTCCTCGGCGTCCGAGACCGACTCGCTGGGCACCTTCCAGCCGCGGTCCGCGCCTCCTCCCCAGGAGCCGCCCCGGAAGCCGCTCGCGGAGGGGGAGCTGGTGGGGCGCATCGAGATCCCCCGCCTGGGCATCTCCACGATCGTGCTCGAAGGGGTGGACGGCAAGACCCTGCGCCGCGGCGTCGGGCACATCCCCGAGACCGCGCCGCCCGGGACCCCCGGCAACGTGGGCCTGGCGGCCCATCGGGACAGCTTTTTCCGTGGGCTCAAGGACATACGTAAAAATGACATCATCCGGCTCAAGACGCTGGACGGCTCGTATCAATACCGCGTGGAGTCGACGGAGATCGTCACTCCCGACGACACGCAGGTGCTGGCCGACACCGGCATCCCGGAGCTGACGCTGGTCACCTGCTACCCGTTCTACTACGTGGGATCGGCTCCCAAGCGGTTCATCGTCCACGCCCAGCGGGTGGAGTGAGCGGCAGCCGCACCTCGAATTCGCTCCCTCTTCCTTTCCCCTCGCTGCGGGCCTCGACGTGCCCGCCGTGCATCTCGACCAGGCTGCGGACGAGAGTGAGGCCGATCCCGAGGCCGGCTCCGGAGCGGTCGAGCCCCTGCTCGCCCTGGGCGAAGAGGTCGAAGATCCGTGGCAGGAGGTCGGCGGAGATGCCGATGCCGTTGTCCCGCACGCAGACCACCGCCTCGTCCCCCTGCCGCCGGGCCGAGACCTCGATGTGGCCCAGCGGCTCGGTGAACTTCACCGCGTTGCGGAGGAGGTTCGTGAAGACCTGCTCCAGGCGGGTGGCGTCGCCTTCGAGCGGCAGCGGCTCGGAGGGGAGCTCGACACGCAGGCTCTGCTCCCGGGCCTCGGCCAGGGGGCGGGCGGTGTCGGCCGCGTGCCGGAGGACCTCGTCGAGGTCGAGGGGCTGGCGCCGGAGCTCGACCTTGCCGCGGGTGATGCGCGAGACGTCGAGCAGGTCGTCCACCATGCGCACGAGGTGCTGGATCTGGCGCCGGATGATGGTGACCGGCTTCACCTGCGGCTCGGTGGGCCCGAGCTGCTCCAGCAGGTAGGAGGCGTTGGCGATGGCGCCCAGGGGGTTGCGCAGCTCGTGGGCGAGCATGGCGAGGAACTCGTCCTTGCGGCGGTCGGCCTCGGCGAGGGCGTCGGCGCGGGCCCGGAGCTCGGCGGCCAGACGCTCGCTCTCGGCCGTGCGCTCCGCCAGGCGGTCCCGCATCTCCTGGAAGGCGGAGGAGAGGCGGGCGACCTCGGCGACGTCGCGGCTGGCCGGGACCGGGGCCGCGAGGTCGCCGGCGGTCATCGCGTCCACGGCCTGAGAGAGGTCGCCGAGCGGCCGGGCGATCCGGCGGGCGGCGAAGATGCCGGCGGCGACGGTCAGGGGAATCACCAGCAGGAGCAGGCCGAAGGCGAGATCGCGTCCCCGGCGCACTCCGGCGAGGGCGGAGGCCCGGGGGCGCTCGACCGCCACGACCCAGCCCAGGCGGGGGATCACGGCGAAGCCCACCACCCCCTGGCGCCGCGCGATCTTCCCGCCGGCGCGGATGGTCCGGTCCCAGCCGGCCGGCAGCGGGGAGACCGTCTCGCCCTCGATCAACCGGCTCACCGAAGCGATCGGCCGGCCGAAGCCGTCGGCCAGCGAGACGTGCGATCCCGGCCGGGTGATCCGCTGTCCCAGCAGACGGGCGTCGAACGCGGCCACCAGAGCGCCGAGAGGCTGTCCGCCGTCGCCGAGGATCGGAGATCCGAGCAGGAGGTAGTAACGGTCGCCGGCCACGATCGGGGAGATCTGGACCTGGCGTTCCTGGCTCACTCCGCGGGCGAGGGTGATCACGGGCTCCGGCGGGAGCGCGGCTCCGGATAGCGCGATCACCCGGCCGTCGGCCGTGACCGTGCGGAGGGCGGCCACGTCGGGGTAGAGCCGGTGGAAGACCGCCAACAGATCCCTCTGCCCCTCCGGGGTCATCGGCGACCGTCCGGCGGAGACGGCCAGGGTCGAGGCCCGGGCGCCGTTCCGCTCGATGAAGTCGGAGACGCTCTGCGCCACCAGCCGGGCCTCGATCTTCTGGGCCGCGGTCACCTGGGCCTCGGCCAGCCGCTCCTCCTGGGCGGTGACGACCGCCGTCGCCAGGATGAGGGCGAGGGAGGTGGAGATCGCCAGGGTCAGGGCGAGGTGGGCCCAGAGGACCGAGCTGTCGAGCGCCGCCAGCCGCCGGCGGATCCAGGGGAGCGTGGCGACGGTGGCGCCGCCTCCGATGTAGAGGGCCACCCCCGTCCAGAACCGTCCGGGCACCGCGACGAGGGCTCCGAACAGGACGTAGGTCAGCCCGGCGGGGAGGTGGGGGAGCCAGCGCTTCCGCCAGGCGGGCACGGCCTGGGCGGCGGCGGCCAGCGGGCCGACCAGCAGGAAGGCGGCTCCGAAGAGGGGGAGGTATCGGTTGTAAGGGCCGTAGAGGGGCTTTTGAAAGGTGGGGGTGATCAGGATCAGGAACCCCGCAACGGCGGAGGCCAGCCCCATGAGGAAGCCGAAGAGGTCGCCGCCCCGGGGGACGTTCCCCGGCCAGTCGCGGGGGATCCAGCAGGCGAGGATCATCCCCAGGCCGAGGACACCGTAGATCGCCGCTCCCGAGGCGGCGCCCACCCGCGCGAAGCTCACGGCCAGGGTGAGCAGGGTCAACCCCCCGAGCACGTGGGCGGCACACTCCACCCAGCGCCGGGGGCGGAGCACGGCGACCGCCAGCAGGGCCACGCCGGAGGCCAGGGCGAGCGTCCCCCAGGCGAGGGTATAGGGGAGCAGGGCCGCGTAGGGGGCGCTCTGAAAGTGGTGGGGAGCGACGAGCAGGAAGGCGCCGATGAGCCCGCAGAACAGGCCCACCACCCAGAGCAGGCTCTCCGGGGAGAGCCGGGGCAACGAATCGCGCAGCGATGAACCTTCCTTCAAGATGCTCGTATCTCTCTCGGCACCCAGGGGCTAGAATGCCCTGACCATTTCACGGACCGGAGGCGCGCCGAAGACGTCGGCGTGCCGGAGGACTCTATGGCGACGCGACGCACCCTGCTCCTGATTCCGGCTCTCGTCCTGGGCTTGGCGGCCCGGACCCCCGCCGACACGACTCCATCCTCTTCGGGACCCCTGCTCGGCTTCAGCAATGATCACGCCAGCCAGCAGCGGGAGCTCGAGGCGCGCTTCGATTCCCATCTCGACGCGCCGAGCCTCCGGGAGTGGATGAAGCGCCTCTCGGCGCGTCCCCATCACGTCGGATCTCCTTACGACAAGGACAACGCCGAGTTTATGGCAGGGCTCTTCCGTTCGTGGGGATTCCAGACCCAGATCGAGCAGTTCAAGGTGCTCTTCCCCACGCCGAAGACCCGCCTGCTGGAGATGGTGGCCCCGACCCGTTTCACGGCCACGCTCTCCGAGCCGCCGTTGCCGGAGGACCCGACCTCCGGCCAGACGGCCGAGCAGCTCCCCACCTACAACGCCTACTCGATCGACGGCGACGTCACGGGCGAGCTGGTCTACGTCAACTACGGGGTCCCCAAGGATTACGAGGAGCTGGAGCGCCGGGGGATCGACGTCAAGGGGAAGATCGTCATGGCCCGCTATGGCGGCTCCTGGCGCGGCATCAAGCCCAAGGTGGCCGCCGAGCACGGCGCCATCGGCTGCATCATCTTCTCCGACCCCTCCGGCGACGGCTATCTGCAGGGGGACGTCTATCCCAAGGGGGGGTGGCGCTCGGACCGCGGCGTCCAGCGCGGCTCGGTGGCCGACATGCCCGTCTATTCGGGCGACCCGCTCACCCCGGGCGTGGGCGCCACCGAGAACGCCAAGCGCCTGGACATCAAAGACGCCACGACGCTGACCAAGATCCCGGTGCTGCCGATCTCCTATGGCGACGCCCTGCCGCTGCTCAAGGCGATGGCCGGCCCGATGGCTCCCGAGGGGTGGCGCGGCTCCCTCCCGATGCCGTACCACCTCGGCCCCGGCCCGGCGCGGGTCCATCTCAAGCTGGCATTCAACTGGAATCTGGCCCCCCTCTATGACGTGATCGCCCGGATCCCCGGATCCGAGCGGCCGGACGAGTGGGTGATCCGCGGCAACCACCACGATGCCTGGGTCAACGGCGCCAACGATCCGGTCAGTGGCATGGTGGCCGAGCTGGCGGAGGCCCGCGCCCTGGGCGAGCTGGTCAAGAGCGGCTGGAAGCCGAAGCGCACGATCATCTACGCCGCCTGGGACGGCGAGGAGCCGGGCCTGCTCGGCTCGACCGAGTGGGCCGAGACCCACGCCGAGGAGCTCCGCCAGCACGGGGCCGTCTACATCAACTCGGACAGCAACGCACGCGGCTTCTTCGGCGCCGGCGGCTCGCACCAGCTGGAGACCTTCATCAACCAGGTGTTGCGCGACGTGCCCGATCCCGAGAAGGGGATCAGCGTGCTCGACCGTTCCCTCGCCGCCGACGCGCTCTATGGAGGCCCCGACCGGCAGGAGGGGGTGAAAGCCCGGTTCGTGCCTCTCGAGCCCCTGGGCTCCGGCTCGGACTTCACCCCCTTCCTCCAGCACCTGGGGATCTCGGCGCTCAACATCGGCTATGGCGGCGAGGACGAGTACGGGCAGTACCACTCGATCTACGACTCCTTCGCCCACTACACCCGTTTCGTCGATCCGACCTTCGAATACGGCGTGGCCCTGGCCAAGACCGGCGGCCGGATCGTCCTGCGGCTGGCGGACGCCGACGTCCTCCCCTTCGATCCCGACCGCTTCGCCACCGCCGTGGGCCGCTATGCCGACGAGGTCCAGAAGCTTCTGGGGGACCTGCGCAAGCAGACCGTGGAGCGCAACCAGCAGCTCGACAACAAGGTCTACGAGGCGGTCGACGATCCGACCCAGAAGTGGTGGGTGGCCCCGAAGCGTCTGGGCGACGTGCCCTACCTGAATTTCTCACCGCTGGAGAACGCGGTCGCGAGGCTCAAGGCGAGCACCGCCGCCTACTCGAAGGCGATCGCCGCCGCCACGGCCGGAGGCAAGGAGCCGCCGCTCGAGGCTCAGGCGCGCCTGGACGACGTCCTGATGAAGGCCGAGCGGGCCCTGACCACCACGCAGGGTCTGCCGCGCCGTTCCTGGTACGTCCACCAGATCTACGCCCCCGGCTACTACACCGGCTACGGGGTGAAGACCCTCCCCGCCGTGCGCGAGGCGATCGAGCAGCGGCAGTGGCAGGAAGCGGAGCAGCAGATGGGCGTGGTGGCCGGCGCGATCGACGGCTTCGCGAAGGAGATCGACCGGGCCACGGCGCTGCTGGGGCCGAGCCCGGCCGCGGCGGGGCGGTAACCGCAGAGAAGAATTTTCGTAGGGGCGGCCCTGCGTGGCCGCCCCTACAGGTCTGCCTCAGGAAGGCGACCGGCGCGGATCGTCGCCGTAGGTGGATTCATACTCCATGTTGCCGTCCTTCTTATGGACCTTCACCTGGCCGAGCTCCTCCTTGCGGGCCCGCTCCTTGGCGAACTGGACGGCTTCGTCCTTGGTCTCGAACTCCCGGCGAAACTCGGCACGCTCCTGCGAGACGACCCACTTCTCACCGGACGAATTCGGGACCACGTGATACACAACCCTTTCCTTGGTGGCTTGGGCCATGGTGCCTATCCTCCTTTGCGGTAAGGGGATAGGGCAATAAGTGTGCCAGGAGAAATAGATTAGGACCCGACCTCGATAACCTCGGCCTCCGCCACCACGAACACCCGGTCCCCTCGCCGCGGCCGCACCGTGGCGCCGCCGGTGAAGTCGCCGAAGGCCGGGAGGAGGCCGATCCGCTCTCCGAAAAGGAAACAGGGGAGCTTCTCCCGCTGTCCTCCCGGCCCTGAAAGAGAGACGGCCGGGTGGATGTGCCCCGCCAGCACATACCCGGCTTCCTCCTCTTCGGGGTGATGGCGGAAGGCGAACGGCCCCTCGATCCAGGGCTCGTCGTGACAGGCGAAGCCCCATTCGCAGGGCGGATCACCCGCTCCCCGATCGTGATTGCCGCGCACCAGGACGACCTCCAGATCCTGGTGGCGCTCGCGCCAGGCCGCGATGGCGGCGAGGGTGCGGGCTGCCCGGCCGGCGCGGGCGTGGAAGAAGTCCCCGAGGAGGAGCAGACGGCGGGCGGCGGTGCGATCGAGGGCCGCGGAGAGGCGGGTGAGGGTCTCGGTCGTGGTGCCGCCGGGGAGGGGGAGGCCGGCGGCCCGGAACGACGCGGCCTTGCCGAGATGGGCGTCGGCCACGACGAGGGTGCCGGTCCGTTCCCAGAGCAGGGCGCGCTCGGGGAGGAGGAGAAGGCTCTCGCCCTGGAGGTCGATCCGGATCATTTCGAGGCCTCCTTCTCCAGCCGGGCCTGCATGCGGCGGACGCGGTCCGCCAGGCTCTCGGAGCTGAGCTTCTCGCGCATGTGGGCCACCATCAGCGGGAAGGCCATGGGGCTGGGACGGGCGATCTCCAGCACCGTGATCCGGGATTCCGCCAGGCGGGCCAGGGCGCGGCCCAGGCGGCTCCGTTCGAGCTGCTGCTCCAGCACCTCCCGGTGGGCCTGATGGAGGAGGAGATTCCCGGGATCGTATTTGGTGAAGACCTCATAGAACAGGCCGCTCGACGCCTGCAGGTGGCGGGCGGTCTTGCGCCGGCCGGGCAGCCCCTCGAAGAGGAGGCCGGCGATGCGGGCGATGTCGCGGAACTGCCGCTTGGCCATCTCGGCCGCGTTGAGGCTCGCCGGGATGTCCTCGGCGAGGCCGGTGGGCGCGAGGAGCCCGGCCGCCAGGGCCTCCGCCAGCGGCGCGGGATCGGCCGAGAGGAGCTCGATCCCGTAGTCGTCCACCGCCAGGGTGAAGGTGATGGGGCGCCGCCGGGCGATCCGCCAGGCCAGAAGCGCCGCCAGACCCTCGTGGACCAGCCGGCCCTCGAAAGGATAAAAGAAGAGGTGGTGCCCCTCGCGGGATTTCAGGCGCTCGATCAGGAGCTCGTCCGCGGCGGGGATGGCCGACCAGCGCGCCTGCAATTCCAGAATGGGACGCATCGCCTCCATCTCCGGCCCGGCGAAGGTCCCGTCCCGCGACTCCTCCAGGAGACGGCGGACGGCGGCGGCCAGCTCGGTCGAGAGGGGCATGCGCCCGCCCATCCAGCGGGGGACGGCGCTGCTCCGCCCCTTGGCCCGCCGCACCCAGGCCGTCAGGTCGCGGACCTCGGTCAGCTCCAGGGTGCGGCCGGCGAAGATGAAGCGCTCCCCGGGGCGCAGGCGGGCGATGAACGACTCCTCGACCGTGCCCAGCCGGCCGCCGTTGACGTACTGGACGGTGAGCGCGGCGTCGCTGGTGATGGTGCCGATCGAGAGGCGGTGCCGCCGCGCCACGGTCCGGTCCGGCACCGTGTAGAGGCCGTCCCGCTCGACTACCCGGCGGTATTCGGGGTAGGCGGCGAGCGCCGGGCCGCCGCGGGTGACGAAGTCGAGCGTCCAGTCCCATTCCGCGGGGGTGAGGTCGCGGTAGGCCCAGGCGGTGCGCACCTCCTCGTAGAGCTCCTGAGCGCGGAAGCCGCCCCCCACGGCGATCGTCACCAGGTGCTGGGCGAGGACGTCGAGAGGCTTCTCGCGGGGCGTCCGCGGCTCGATGCGGCCTGCCTCCAGGGCGCGGCGGGCGGCGGCCACCTCGACCAGCTCGAAGGCGTTGGTGGGGACGCAGGTCACCCGGCTGGGCGCCCCCGGCCGGTGGCCGCTGCGGCCGGCCCGCTGCGCCAGGCGGGCGATCCCTTTGGGGCTCCCCACCTGGAGCACGCGGTCCACGGGGGCGAAGTCGACGCCGAGGTCAAGGCTGGAGGTGCAGACCACGCAGCGGAAGGCGCCGGCGCCGAGGCCCGCCTCCACGAAGTCGCGCACCTTGCGGTCGAGCGAGCCGTGGTGGAGGGCGATCTCCCCCGCCCAGTCGGGCCGGGCGTCGAGGATCGCCTGGTACCAGATCTCGGTCTGCGAGCGGGTGTTGGTGAAGACGAGGGCCGTCCGCCCCTCCTCGATGGCCGCGATCACCTGCGGCAGGAGCTTGAGGCCGAGGTGCCCGGCCCAGGGGAAGCGCTCGACGGTCTCCGGGATCAGCGAATCGACGCGGATCTCCTTGGGCGATTCGCCGCGGACCAGCCGGCCGGATTGCCTCCCGTCGGGGCCCACGCCGAGCAGGGCCGCCAGAGCGACGTCGAGATTGCCGAGGGTGGCCGAGAGCCCCCAGGTCCGGAGGTCCGGCCGGAAGCGGCGCAGGCGGGCGAGGGCCAGCTCGGTCTGGGCGCCGCGCTTGTTGCCCAGCAGCTCGTGCCACTCGTCCACCACCACCAAGCGGAGGTCGGCGAAGAGGTGGCGGGCGTCCGGGCGGGAGAGGAGGAGAGAGAGGCTCTCAGGGGTGGTGACGAGGGCGGTCGGCAGCTTCTCGCGCTGGCGCTCGCGCACGGTGGCAGAGGTGTCGCCGGTCCGCCGCTCCAGGGTCCAGGGGATGCCGAGCCCCGCGAGAGGCGCCCGGAGGGCGGCCTCGGTGTCGGCGGCGAGGGCGCGCAGCGGGGTCAGCCAGAGGACGCGGAGAGGGGGCGCGGCGGCCCGCCGCCGGGGGCGGAGGTCCGGCTCGTGGGTCTCCATCCATTCGAGGAGGGGGCCTAACCAGGCGGCGTAGGTCTTGCCGGTGCCGGTGCCGGCGTGGATCAGGCCGCTCTCGCCGGCGCGATAGGCCTCCCAGGCCTCGCGCTGGAAGGGGAAAGGGCTCCACCCACGGCTGCCGAGCCAGGCTTCGAGGCGGGCGATCGCGGTCAATCCGTGCCCGTCGAGCCGAACCCGCCGTCCCCCCGGTGGCTGTCCTCCAGGGCGTCCGCCTCCTCCCACTCGACCGGCTCGGCGCGGGAGATCACGAGCTGGGCGATGCGGTCCCCGCGCTTCAGGGTACACGGGGCGTCGCCGAGGTTGATCAGGATCACCCCCACCTCGCCGCGGTAGTCGCTGTCGATCGTGCCGGGGGCGTTGACCAGGCTCAGGCCGTGGCGCAGGGCGAGGCCGCTCCGGGGGCGGACCTGCCCCTCCCAGCCGGGGGGGATCTCCAGCACGACGCCCGTGGGGACCAGCAGCCGCTCGCCGGGGCGCAGCACCAGCTCGCCATCGACGGCGGCGCGGAGGTCGAACCCGGCGCTGCCGGGCGAGGCGTGAGCGGGGAGGGGGAGGTCGCGCGCGGCGGGGAGCCGGCGGATGCGCACCTTCATTGCGTCTGCTGCGGCGGTTTCCGGCCCGGGACGGGCCGGGGGGTGCGGCCGCCTCCCGGGTTGAGCCCGGGCTGAGAGCCGTCGGGCAGAGTGCCGTTCTGGGGCTGGAACTGCTGGTCGACGAGATACATGGGGCGCCCGAGCCAGCGGGTGGAGAAGCTGGTGAGGAGCCCCCCCTGGCCCGGATCGCCGATCCCGGGGAGGCCGTTGGCCGGTCTGCGCTGGCCGCCGCTGGGAATGAGGTCGTAGGTGAACCGCCACTCGTCGTAGCGCTGGTGGCCGTAGAAGACCAGATGGGACTGCTTCGGGCTCTTGCTGTAGACGCCGATGATCGGCCCGATGGCGACCTCGTCCCCCTGCTTGGGCGTATTCAGCCCGTTATCGTCCCGGCCGTCGTTGGGCTGGCCTTCCGGATTCTGCGGATCCACGGGACGGGGCTGCTGCGGCCCCTCCGGATTCTGCGGATTCAGCGGGGCGCCCTGGCCCTGGAAGATCAGCCCCCACTTGCCGTTCTTGGTCATGGGGTCCTTCCAGAGCTGGCGGATGCAGCGGGGCTTGACCTCGACCAGCTCGTCCAGCTTGTTGGGAAGGCGCTGAAAGCGGATCTTGAAGATGCGGATCGCCTCGGCGTACTGGAACCCCCGGAAGATCAGCTCCTCTTCCTTCTCGCGCTGGATCTCCGTGCTCATCAGCGGCATCATGGCGGCCACCATGATGTTGAGCACGGTGAGCGCGACGATCAGCATCACCATGTTGTAGCCCGCCTCCCCTCCGCGCGAGCGGGCGCGGAGCGAGGAGAGGGCCTGGCGGAGACGGAGAAGCATCACCATTCCTTGTAAGGGGTGCCGTCCAGGGATTTGCCCGGCGCTCCGGAGTGGACGTCGACGATCCCCGGCTTGGCGGGATCGGTCTCGGTCTCCGCCGGCGGATGGTCGGGGTCGATCTCCTCGTAGACCGGAACCCAGGTGTCGGACCGCTTGGTCATCGGATCGATCGGCAGCGCCCGCACGTACTTCTCGGAGACCAGGTCGTCCAGGCTGGTGGGGTACTTCCCCTTGTCGCCGTAGTACTGGTCGATCATGTCGCGGATCGTGTGCAGGTTGTTCTTGAGCACCGACTCCTTGGCACGGATCGGCACGTTCTTGAGCGCGGGCATGGCGATCGTGGCGAGGATGCCGATGATGGCGATCACGATGATCAGCTCGAGCAGAGTGAAACCTCTCTGCCGGTTGCGAGCCCTTTTGAGGGGAACAAATTGCATGGGAAGCCTCATGTTTCCTCACCACTTCCTGTACGGGACGCCGTTCAGGCCCGCGCCCTTCGAGAGTGAATAGACGTCGTAGACGTTCTCCCCTCCCCAGGAGGTGGAGTCCGGCGTGTCCTGGTAGCTGCGCAGCCCCCACTCCTGCTTGCCGGTCATGGGATCGACCGGGATGCGGCGCAGGAGCTTGAGCTTCTTGTCCACCTGGCCCACGAGCTGCACCCCCTCGACCAGCACGTCCAGCTTCTTGGGATACCCCTCGGTGCCGACGTCCACCGGGATCAGGCCCGCGTCGCTGTAGCGCTTGTACTCGTCGATCGCCATGCGCATCTCGCGCAGGTCGAGCTTCAGATCCGCCTCCTTCGACCGCTTGGCCGTGAATTTGGCCACCGGCAGCGTCGCCATGGCCAGGACGGTCAGCACAGCGGCCACCATGACCAGCTCGGCCAGGGTGAACCCCGCCTCGCGGCGGCGGATCGTGGGGGTGCCTTGGTGCATCGTCTCCTCCAGCCTCCTTACGTCTCAACGCCTCCCGGCGGCGGATGCTTCCCGCTTCGGGGAGGGGGAGGGGGTGGGCCGCGGAGCGGCCCCGGTGACCTCGACCAGGGCCGGGCGGCTGCGCACAGCCATCGCCCGCAGGGACGGGTCGAGCGCCTTGCCGTCCAGGCCGATCTCGCTCGAGCCGGCTCCCACGGCCCGGAAGGTGACGCGGGCGACCGTGCCCGTCCCCTTGATCCCGGGCACCTTGCCGAGACGGCTGGCGCCGATCACCAGGTCGCCGGGGCGGCTGGAGTCGGACATCACCCGCGCCTCCCCGGAGCTGCCCAGGAAGTCGCCGGCCTCGACCTTCTCGACGGCCAGGACCTTGGGGTCGAACAGCAGGGAGAGCGGCAGGTGGGAGACCGGCTGGCCGGCCTCCGCCTGGACGCGCACCTCGAAGGTATCCCCCGGGCTCACGGTGAGCTTGGCCGGCGCCAGCCAGAGCCGCACAGCGGCGGCGGTCGAGCTGGCCGCGGTGACCGCAGTGGCCTTCCCGGCCCCCGCGAGCGAGGCCGCGCGCACCGCGAGCGACGCCGTGCCGGAGGCCGTACCCCCGGAGACCAGGCCGGTGCCGGAGCCGGAGGGCGGCTGCTCCTCCGGCGGAGGCGGCGGGCCCGGAGGGGGCGTGGGCGTCTGCGGCTGGAAGATGTTGGCCGGCGGCGCCACCGGCACCAGGTTCACCCCACCCGGCGGCTGCTGCGGCTGGGCGGGCTGCTGGCCGGCGTTCGGCGCCTCGGCTCCGTTCTCGCCGTTCTCACCCGGGCGCAGGCCGCGGGGGAGCCGCTGCAGGCGGCGGCGGATGGCGTCCTGGATCTCCTCGGGCGTCCCCTCGTTGCTGTCGAAGGGACCCTCGACGTCGGACTCGACGCGCGGGCTGCCGCCGCGGAAGGTGATGTTCTGCTCGGTGCCGACCCAGATCGGCAGCAGGTCCTCCTGGGTGATCTCGGCGTTGCGCACGATGTGGGGGGTCATGGTCAGGATGACGTCCGTGCGCGCCCCCTCATGGCGCTTGTCGGAGAACAGGCGGCCGATGAGCGGGATCTCCGAGAGGCCGGGGATGCCGCGGTCGGTGCTGCTCTCGTCGGTGCGGAGCAGGCCGGCGAGGAAGTTGGTCTCGCCGTCCTTCAGGCGGATCACCGAGTCGATCATGCGGGTGCCGATGATCGGCTGCGACTCGCCGTTGGCCCCCGCCACGTTGCCGTTGAGGTTCGACACCTCGATCTTCATCTTCAGCGTCACCTCCTGGTTGTGGTGGACGCGGGGCTCGAGCTCGATCTTGATGCCCACGTCCTGGTACTGGAAGGAGGTGATGGGGATGATCCCCCCGGCGTTGCCGGCGTTCTGGGTGTTGAAGGTGGTCAGCGGGATCGGCACGCGGTCGCCGATCACCAGGTTGGCCTTCTCCCCCTCGCTGATGCGGAGCTGAGGCTTGGCCAGGAGCTGGGCGTCGGTGTTCTGTTTGACGAAGTTGTAGACGAAGTTGGGCAGCGTCAGGAACCAGTTGCTCTGGTTGATGAACTGGAGGTCCGAGAGGCGGATGCCCGACGGCGTGGTCGAGGCGCCGCCGGTGGTACCGCCGGTGGTGCCGCCGCCGGTCGTCGTGGTGCTCGACGGCACGCTGAGCTGCTGGCCGATCGAGTAGCTCGACAGGGCCACCCCGAGGTCGCGCAGCTTCTGGCTGTTGATCTGCAGCAGCTCGACGTCCACCACCACCTCGGCCTTCGACTTGTCGTTGGCCTCGATGATCCGCTCGGCGACCTTCACCTTGTCGGCGGTGTCGCGCAGGATGATGGCGTTGAGCTGCTCGTTGGTGGCGATCTTCCGCGCGTCGATCAGGCTGCGCAGGATCGTCAGCATGTCCTTCACCTCGGCGTTCGAGAGGAAGAACGTCTGGATGACCAGATCCTCGTAGGTGCGGCGGTTCTGGGGCGTGTCCTGGGCGATGATGATCGAGTGCTCGTCCATCACCTTGTAGAAATGGCCGGCGGCGCGCATCAGGGTCTCCAGCGCCGCCTGGGCGGTGACGTCCTTGAGGTCGATCGAGATCTCCTGGTCGCGCAGGTTGGGATCGAACAGGACGTTGATCCCGAACGCCTGGCCGAGGGCCCGGTAGATCGAGAAGAGCGACACCGGCTGGGGGAACTCCAGCGAGATCGGCTTGTCCGAGCGGGGGTTGAGCACCGGCGGCTGGGGCCGGGCGCCGCGCGCTTTCTGCTTCATCTGCTCGATGGTCTCGACGCCGTGCCCCTGCTTCTCGGCGACATACTGGCGGTGCACGTGCTCGAGTTGGGCCTGGGCGTACTGGTTGGTCGGGTCGAGCTGCACGGCCTGCTGATACTCGATCAGGGCGCGCTCGACCACCCCCGCCTTCTCGAACTCCTTCCCCTTCTCGAAGTGCTGCTGGGAGGCCTTGATCTTGGCGCGCAGGAGGGAGGCCTGGTAGCGGATGTTGCCAGGGTCCGAGTCCACCGCCTTCATGTAGGCCAGCACAGCTTCATCCCACTTGCCGAGCTGCGAGGCGATCTCGCCCTGCCGGAAGTTGGAGTGGCTGGTGCAGCCGGCGAGGACCCCCAGCACGAGCAGGGGGACCGACAACCGAACGGTGAGATCACGCATCATCCAGGATTTCCTCCAGGGTTGCCGCCGGGCTGGCCCGGGCGGCGGGGGGTCACGCCGACACGCTTCGGAGGCACGGTCGGGAAGCCCACGAAGCTGATATCCACGGATTCATAGCCGATGTGGGCCACGACGAACTTGTTGTCGATCACTTCACCTTCCTGCTTGTTGATGATCTGCTTGCCGTTGGTGAACACGGCGATCTGCTTTTCGGGCGGCCCGAAGCGCCCCAGGTACTGCCAGTTGAGCTCGGGCGGATGGGGCTTCGCCGCCTCCTCCGCCGCCCGGCGCGCGGCCTCCTCCGCCGCCCGGCGCGCGGCCTCCTCGGCCCGCCGCTGGGCCTCCAGCTCCTCCTTGGTTGGCACGTGCGGCTTCGGCGGCGGGGGCGGCGGCGGATCGATGTAGTGCCAGGGGTCGCGGCCCGGCGCCGACTCGGCGGGGACGCGGTCGAGGTCCGCCATGCGCAGCACCTCCACCGTGTCGCCCGGCTTGGCGCCCTGATGGGTGGCGGCCACGCGGCGGCTCGGCCGCGCCGGCTCGTCCCCCTCGGCGTCGACCGCCGGCCGCTGGGCGGTGTTGGTCCCGGTCGCCTCGTCGCTCCCGCCGAAGCCCAGCATGGGGCCCACGTAGTGCCAGAGGGCGATCAGCGCCACGAATCCCAGCGCGTAGAGCAGGTAGCGTTGCCGCGTGTTGCCGTTCATGGGGCTCCTTCGGGGCTCGCGCTCGCGGCGGACGCCGCCCGGGCCGGCGCCGCCGGCATCGGGGCGTCGGCGTCGTTGGCGAACAGGGTGGAGAGCGTGAGGTCGATCCGCAGCTCCTGACCCTCGGAGCTGTTGACCACCGTGGCCTCGTCGATGCTCAGGAACGAGCGCGAGGTTTCGAGCAGGGAGACGAATTTGCGCAGCTCGGCGTAGGTCCCCGCGACCGAGAAGACGAACGAGCGCTTGATCAGGTTGTACTCCTGGATCTCCTGCTCGGGATAGGTGATCGCCTTGGGCTGGAGGCCGGCCTCCCTGGCGAGCCTCTTGACCTCATCGTTGATGGTGGTCAGCCGCTGGCTGCGGGTGGACAGGCGGTCGGTGTAGAGCTGCTCGACCTGGGCCTCGTTGGTGCGCACCCGCGCGATCATCGTCGCCGCCTGATGGCTTTTGTCGGTGAGCTCCTTGTGCTGCTGCGCCAGCTCTTTCAGCCGGTCGTCCAGCGACTCGATGTTGCCGGCGAAGCCGAGCTTGTAGACAGCGAACGCCCCCGCGTTGGCGAGGAAGAAGAGCAGGGCGGGCACCCAGATCCACAGGCGCTGGCGCCAGATCTCGCCCGGCGCCCTCATTGCCGTTCCTCCGCCGGCGGCTGGGGCCGGGCCGGTGGCCGTGGCACCACACGCGTCACCGGGGGCCTGACCGCCGGCGGCCTGGCCGCCGTGGGCGCGCCCTGAAGGGGGGCCGTCCTCGGAGCCGGAGCCGCCGGAGCGGGCGCCAGGGGAGCGGGCGCCACGGGTGCCGGCGCCGTGCCCGGCGCGAGCGCGGGAGCCGCGGCCTTGCCCGTATCGGAGGTGGGCATCGGCAGCTCCTCGATCTTCGGCGCCGGGCCGGCTCCCGCGGCGGCGCCCGGTGCCGTGGCGGCCGGCGGGCCCGGGCGGTATTGAACGGAGATCTCGAACTTCAACGTCTTCCCGTCTTCCTCCCTCTCCTCACGGGCCAGATTGGCGTCCGTGAACGGGGGCTTGAATAAACTTTGTACGAATGAGGAGAGAGCATCGTCACTGCGCGACTCGCCGGTGATCACCAGCGGCACCAGGTCGCTCGCCCTGGTCGAGCGGCGCACGCCGGTGACGCCCTCGCGCTGGAGCTGCCGCTCGGCCTTGTCGCCGGTCAGCGGGGCGAGCCGGTTCAGCCGCACGTCGTTCGGCAGGCGCTCGGCGATGCGGTCGAGGAGCTGGCTCCAGGAGAAGGTGCGCTCGGCGATTTGCTTATTGAGGAAGTCGATCTTCTGGTTCTGCGCCTCCAGGTTGAAACCGTCGAGCGTCTTCTGGAGCTGCGCCAGGTCCGTCCGCTGGTGCTCGATCTCGGCCTCGCTGCGGGCGATCTGCTCCCGCTTGTCGGCCGAGCGCCCACGGTAGCCCAGAAACTGCCAGAGGTTCACCAGCAGGAGGGCCAGGCCCAGCAGCCAGAGCAGCAGCGCCACCCGCACCACCGGCCGGCTGTTGAGGAACGGCCGGCGGGCGAGGTTGAGCACCTCGACGCGCTCGGGAGGCGGCGGCAGGGCCACAGGCATGGCGACCGCCGGGCGGCGGGGGGGCTCCGGGGCCTCGGCCGCGCCGACCTGCGGCTCGCGCGGATCTTGCGGCTCCAGCGGATTCACGCGACCTCCTGGCGGGCGGCGCCGAGCATGGGAGCGAGGCTCCGCCAGGGGGGGACTCCGCTCTCCTCGGCCCGCAGCGGCGGCAGATGGCGGCCGTCGACCGGGGCGGCGGGGCGGCCGAGCCCCTCCTCCAGCCGGTCGAGCCAGGCCGGCTCGAGCTCCGGAGGGGAGAGCAGCAGCACCGAGCCCAGGGTGGCGCCGGGGAAGTGCTCGTCGAGGAAGTTGCGGGTCAGCTTGAGGTCGCGGCCCACGAAGCCCGCCCGCGCCGCGTCCGGCAGGTTGCCGGTGAACCCCTTGTAGCGGTGGAGCACCGGCTCGCCGCCCCGCGCGAAGATCAGGGTGTACCCCTCGTCGGCCACCAGCACGAGCGCCGAGAAGGCGCCATTGGCGGCCGGCTGCACGGCGGAGAGCAGGGAGAGGCTGGCGTTCGAGATCTTGCCGATGCGCACGCCGGCGGCGGCGAAGGCCTCCTCGATCTGCGCCAGGAGCTGCTCGACGGCGAAGCCGAGCAGCAGGCGGCGCGGCTCCTCCTGATTGGGGACGGGGGTGACCTCGGCGGCGTCGACCCGCAGCTCGTCCACCCGGAAGGGGACCAGGCGCCGGAGCTTCCAGCGCAGCACCTCGTCGAGGGCCGCGGTCTCCTTCGGCAGGTCGCCGCTCTCGGTGAAGGTGACGCGCAACCAGGTGTCGGGCAGCACGAGCGAGGCCTCGCGCACGCCGCCCGGGATGGACCTCACCAGCCCCGCCACCAGCTCGCGGAAGGCGGCCGGATCGCGCAGCGGCCCGCCCAGGGGGCCGTGCTGGAACGGATCGCGCGGCAGGGCCACCTCGCGCCAGACGCGCAGGCGGAAGCCGTGGCGGTCGCGTGTGAGCTGGCCATAGCGGAGCTGCTCGCCGTCCAGCGAGAAGACGTGCGGCGGCGCCGGCACGGGGTCGAACCCGAGCAGGCGCTCAATCCACGAAGGTAACTTTGTTGATCTCACGCAGCGTCGTCACTCCCCGGAAGACCATCTCCAGCGCCGACTCGCGCAGGAAGGTCATTCCTTCTTCCTTGGCCGCCCGCTTGATCTCCGAGGCGGGCCGGCGGTCCAGGATCAGCTCCCGGATGTGATCCGAGAGGTCGAGCAGCTCGGAGACGGCGACGCGGCCGTGGAAGCCCGTGCCGTTGCACTCGATGCAGCCCCGCCCCTCGTAGAAGGTGAAGTCCGAATACATCGCCGGATCGAGCCCGCTCTCCTCCATCTGCGAGGAGGCGAGCTTGACCGGCTGCTTGCAGTGCGGGCAGATCTTGCGCACCAGGCGCTGGGCCAGCACGCAGTTGAGCGCCGATACGAAGTTGTAGAGGTCGACGTTCATGTTGAGGAAGCGGCCGATCACGTCCACCACGTTGTTGGCGTGCACGGTGGTGAACACCAGGTGGCCGGTGAGGGCCGACTGGATGGCGATCTGCGCCGTCTCCTCGTCGCGGATCTCGCCCACCATCACCTTGTCCGGGTCGTGGCGCAGGATGGAGCGCAGGCCGCGGGCGAAGGTGACCCCCTTCTTCTCGTTGACCGGGATCTGGGTGATCCCCCGGAGCTGGTACTCGACCGGGTCCTCGATGGTGATGATCTTGTCCTCCGAGGACTGGATCTCGGAGAGGCAGGCGTAGAGCGTGGTCGTCTTGCCCGAGCCGGTGGGGCCGGTGACCAGCACCATGCCGTAGGGCTCGCGGATGAACTTGCGGAGCTTGCGCATCGTCTCCTCATCGAAGCCGAGGATGTCCAGGCGCAGGTTCTTGAACTCCTTGTTCATCGACTCTTTGTCGAGGATACGGATGACGCAGTCCTCGCCGTGCACCGAGGGCATGATCGAGACGCGGAAGTCGATCGTGCGCCCCACCAGGCGGAGCTTGAAGCGGCCGTCCTGGGGGATGCGCTTCTCGGCGATGTCGAGCTCCGACATCACCTTGATGCGGCTGATGATCGTCTGGTGGTGCCGCTTGTCGATGGGCTCCATCGCCTGATAGAGCACGCCGTCGATGCGGTACTTGATGATCACCTCGTTCTCGCGGGTCTCGATGTGGATGTCGGAGGCCCGGCGCTGGATGGCGTTGAACATCGTCGAGTCGACCAGCTTGATGATCGGCGAGGTGTCGGCGGTGATGCGGTCGATCGACAGCACCTCCTCGCCGTCCTCGTCCTCCTGCACGAGCTGGATGCGGAAGTCCTCCGAGGCCTCGTCGAGCACCCGCTGGGCGCTCTCCGACTTCTGGAGGATCTCGTTGATCGACGAGGGGACCCCCACCTTGACCTCGACCGGCTGGCCGAGCAGCAGCTCCATCTCGTCGATCTTGACCACGTTCGACGGGTCGGCCATCACCACCGAGAGCCGGCCGTCGAGCTGCGCCTCGGGGATGAAGCCGTAGCGCAGCATGAGGTCGAACGGCACGCGCCGGAAGAGGTCGTTGTCGATCCGGAAGTGCGTCAGATCGACGAACTCCAGGCCGTAGCGGGCCGCGAACGTCTCGGCGTCGCGCCGCTCCTGGGCGAGGCGCTCCCGGGCCTGCTCGAGGGTCTCCGCCTCGGGCTCCTTGACCGCCGTCCTGCTGCCGTTGATGACTGCCATCTCCAAAGCTCCTTGTTTCCTTCGACTTCAAAGGGGGCCCGGCGCGCCCTCCGGCGCGGACGGGAGCTCCCCACCAGCAGAGTGCTACAACTTCGACGAACCGAGCATCGAGTACATCGGAAGGTAGATCGAGATCAACAGGATCGCGATGATCAGGCCCATGAAGACCAGCATCATCGGCTCGACCAGCGACAGCAGCCGCTGCATCCGGGTCTCGATCTGCTCGTCCAGGAAGTCCGCGACGCTGTTCAGCATCTCGTCCAGCGATCCGGTCGCCTCGCCGAC
>JAICSG010000124.1 GCA_025937035.1 Thermoanaerobaculia bacterium
ATCCGTAGAGACGCCCCGTGGGGCGTCTCCTCCGTGGCCCCTTGGCAGATCTGGATCGACACCGGCGGGACCTTTACCGACTGCCTGGCGCTCGATCCGGAAGGGAAGCTCCACCGGGCCAAGGTGCTCTCCACGAGCGCCGTGCGCGGCCGGATCGCGGGCGTTGATCGCGACACGGTCCATCTCGTCACGGCCTGGGATCTTCCGCAAGGATTTTTTCGCGGCTTCTCCTTCCGTCTGCTGGGGACGGAGAGCGAGCCCAGGACCGTCGAGGATTCCGATTCCACGGTCCTTCGCCTGGACGGTCCGGTCGAGGGCAATCCCGTCGGCATGGCCTTCGAGCTGCGCTCCCCCGAGGAGGCCCCGGTCCTCGCCGCGCGGCTGGTGACGCGGACGCCGCTCCAGGCCGAGCTGCCGGAGATCGCCATGCGCCTCGCCACCACGCGGGGCACCAACGCGCTGCTCGAACGGAAGGGGGCACCGACCGCCCTGCTGATCACCCAGGGGTTCGCGGACCTCCTCCGCATCGGCACCCAGCAGCGGCCGGATCTCTTCGCCCTGGAGATCGTCAAGCCGGAGCCGCTCTATCAAACAGTGATCGAGATCCCCGAGCGGCTGGCGGCGGACGGCTCGGTGCTGATCCCGCTCGATTCCGCGGCGGTCCGGGAGACGGCCCGGAGTCTGTTAGAACAGGGGATCGAGACGGTTGCGGTCGCACTGATGCATTCCTACCGGAATCCCCGGCATGAAACGGAGATTGGAAACCTTTTGCGGGAGGCCGGCTGCCGCTACGTCTCGCTCTCCTCGGAGCTGGCGCCGCTGATCAAGATCGTCCCCCGGGCCGAGACGGCGGTGGTGGACGCCTATCTCTCGCCGATTCTGGAGCGCTATCTCTCCGGGGTCGCGGGCGCTCTGGGGCGTGGATCGCTGCACAGCTCCCTCCACATAATGACCAGCGCCGGCGGGTTGGTGCGCGCGGAGGCCTTCCGCGCCAAGGACGGCCTGCTCTCGGGGCCCGCGGGCGGCGTGGTCGGCGCGGCCCGGGCCGGCCGGCGCTCCGGCTTCTCGCGGGTGATCGCCTTCGACATGGGGGGCACCAGCACCGACGTGGCCCGCTGGGACGGCGATTTCGAATACCTCTTCGAGCACCGGGTGGGGGACGCCCACCTCGTGGCCCCCGCGCTCGCCATCGAGAGCGTGGCGGCGGGCGGCGGCTCGATCTGCGGCTTCGACGGCATCCAGCTCAAGGTGGGGCCCGAGAGCGCCGGCGCCTGGCCCGGGCCCGCCTGCTACGGCGCCGGAGGGCCGCTGACGCTCACCGACGTCAACCTGATCCTCGGCCGGCTCGACCCCGGCCGCTTCGAGATCCCCCTGGACACGGCGGCGGCGGAGCGGGCCCTCGAAAATCTGCGGAAGAGGATGGCACCTCACGATCCCGGCCCCGAGGCGGTCCTCGGCGGCCTGCTCGACATCGCCGACGAGCGCATGGCCGAGGCGATCCGTTCCATCTCGCTCCGCCGGGGCTATGACCCCGCGGGCCACGCCCTGGTCGCCTTCGGCGGCGCCGGGGCCCAGCACGCCTGCGCGGTGGCGGGCCTGCTGGGGATCGGCCACGCCCTGGTGCCGGCGGACGCGGGCCTCCTCTCCGCCCTGGGGCTGGGAGCGGCCGTGATCGAGCGCTTCGCCCAGCGGCAGGTACTGGAGCCGCTGATCCAAGCCATCGGTGGCCGGCTCGCCGACTGGCTCGACGATCTGGGCCGCGAGGCCGTGGCGGCGGTCCGGGCCGAGGGGATCGCGCCGGAAGAGATCGGCATCCGCCGTCGCCTTTTGAATCTCCGCTTCGCCGGCCAGGAGGCGACGCTCGGCGTGGAGTATCGGGGGGACGATGAGATCGGGCCCGCCTTCGCCGCCGCCTACCGGGAGATCTACGGCTACGCGCCTGAGGGGAGAGCGATCGAGCTGGAGTCGGTCCGCGTGGTCGCCTCCTCCCGCTCCGCCGCGGAGGAGCCGGTCCTGAAGCCGGAGCCGTCCGAGGCCGTGCCTTCCGGGACCCGCCGCTGCTGGACCGGCGGCGCCTGGCGGGAGGTCCCCTTCTTCGATCGCGCTCGCCTGAAGCCCGGAGCCGCCTTCGCCGGCCCCTCCCTGGTCTTCGAGAGCCACAGTGCCACCCTCATAGCGGAGGGATGGCGCGGCCGGGTGGACGGAGCGGCCAACCTGGTCCTGGAGCGTGGAGTAGAGTGAGGCGATGGACGACGTGGACCTGGATCTGACCGGCCGTCGGCGCGACGATCCCACCCCGGAATACGCCCGCCGCCTCCGGCCGGTGACCCGGATCTGCGCGGCGCTGGCGGGCTCGGTGGCGCTGTGCGCGGTCCTGAGCTGGATTCTGACCCGCCAGGCCAATGGTCGTCCGGTGCCCGGTCTGCCGGCCTCGGTCCCGCTCGGATTGGCGTTCCTGGCGGCGGTGCTTATCCTGCTCTCGTCGCGCCTCCGCTCCTCGATCCTGCGGAGGGCCTTTCCCCGCTCGGCGGCCCTGCAACTGAATGCGGACGCCGTGCTGACCGCCTACGGACAGGCCGCCCTGGCCAGCTTCGCGATCCTGGAGATGGCCGCGCTGCTGGGGCTCGGGATCTCGCTGACCTCCGGGTCCGCCTATTTCGGGATCGTGCTCTGCATCGCCAGCGCCCTCGGCATGCTCACCCGCTGGCCTCGGGCCTCTGAGGTCGACCGTCTCCTCCGGGGCCGCGTCACGCCATGACCGACCGCTTCCGTCAGCTCCACATCCTCTGCGGTGCCATCCTCGCGGGGCTGGTCCTCGTGAACGTCGTCCTGATCGTCCTTCTCAAATCAGGATCGATCGGGCCGGCGCCGCTCCCGCAAGCTTTTCCCCTGGTCCTGTTCGCGATCGCCCTGGCGCTCCTCGTCGCCTCTCCGGCCGTCAAGATGGCGGTTTTCAAAAGGATCGGCGCGGAGGGGTTCGGCGCGGACCAAGACAAGATTTTCGCCGCCTATCAGACCTCCAACATCATCGCCTTCGCGCTGCGCGAGGCCGGAGGACTGATCGGCTTCATCCTCTCGCTGCTGACCGCGAATATCTGGTGGAGCTGGGGCCTGGGAGGCGCCGCAATCATCGCGATGATCTTCGACTGGCCGAAGCGCGAGCACTTAGGGATGTGATCAGATCCCCGGGCCGAAGTAGAAGTGATTGGCCTGGGGATCGAGGGCGAAACGGATGAATTCGAGCAGACCGGAGTAACCGAGGAAATTCAGTCCCTCAGGCCAGTCTTGGCATATGAAGAATTGCCCCTCTGCATGGAGCGGCTCACCTTCATCCGCAACCAGGGAAAAACCTGTGCGAACCAGATAGCCTTTTTTCACCCCGAACCTTGTGCTAAGCAGTGCCGGATCTCCGCTTTCTATGGGTATACAGGCTTCGTCAGCCACGTCGGGTGCGAGCACGGACCAAGCTGCGCCGGTGTCAAGCTGCGCCAAGACTTGCTGCACGCTCCCGATCCGCAGCCGGACAAAAATTTTTGCAGTGGGCTCGTACCAATGAGGCGCGGAGTCCGAGAACCGCGAACGACCACAGGTAAAGGTCCCGCCGTAGAGCGTCAGCAAGGCGCCTCAGTAAATGCGGTGGAGAAGGGCCCGGTCCCCCAAGGGGTGGTCCTCGAGTTGGGCCCGTAGAGCCCGTAGAGATTCACCATGAGCGAGGAGCTCACCCGCGAAGAGTGCAACCCACTGCCCTCGGTATGTATCGCTATGATCTTTCAGCCATTGGAAGTCAGGAGTACGGTCTATATCCAACTCTCCCCCGACCCGGAGAACCTTCACCGGAGCCAACACCCGCTGCCACCCCGAGAGATCCTCGCCGTGGTCCCCCTTCTCCAGCGCCTCGGCCAGCAGCTTGCGAGCAGCCCCAACGTAGTCCTGCTCGACCAGCTCGCGGATTCTCTCCGCGTAGGATCGGGTGTCGGGTTCGGGTTTCCTGAGCGGCTGGGCCATGGAATCGTCCTTCCCTGCGCATGATGCCACAGGGCAGAGAGGACGCGTCAAGCGGGAGGAAATCGCGTCAGGAGGTCACGCCGTCGGCACCAGGACGGTCGCCTTTCGCTTCCCGCTCTCACCGTAACGGGCGGCGATTCGTTCCCCCGCCTTGCGTCCCGTGCCGCGGCGGGCGACGGCGACGATCGAGCCTCCGAAGCCGCCTCCGGTGATGCGGGCGCCGTAGATGTCCGGCTCCTCGCTCGCCAGCTCGACGAGATCATCGATCTCCGGGATCGAAACCTCGAAATCGTTGCGCAGCGATTCGTGCGAGGCATAGAGGAGCTTGCCCAGGCGCGGCAGATCCCTTTCGCGCAGGGCCGCCACGGCGGAACGGACGCGGGCGTTCTCGGTGATCACATGCCGTGCCCGCCGGTCGAGCGGCTCGGGGAGCGAGGGCAGGCGCCATAAATCCTGCGGACCGAGATCGCGAAGCTGGCGGACGCCCAGGAGCTCGGCGGCGCGCTCGCACTCCTGCCGCCGGACCCGGTACTCGCCGGCGGAGTGGCTGTGGGTGACCCCGGAATCGATCACCACGATCTCGGCCTCCGCGGGCAGCGGAATCCTTTCGAACTGCAAGCTCCGTGTGTCGAGAAAGAGAGCGGTCTTGTCGTCCGCCAGGCTCGACGCCATCTGATCCATGATGCCGACCGGCGCGCCCACGAAATCGTTCTCCGCCTTCTGGCCCGCGAGAGCGATCTTCACGTCGTCGATCTCCAGCCCGAAGGCCTCCCGCAGGGCCCGGAGCAGCGAAACCTCCAGCGCGGCGCTCGACGACAGCCCGCCCCCCACCGGCACGTCCGACTCGATCCGCAGATCGAATCCCCGGAGCGTATAGCCGTCCTGGCGCAACACATCGGTGATCCCTTGAACGTAATCGAGCCAGCCGTGGACGGGCTTCTCGTCGCCCAGCCGGTACTCCAGGATCTCGGGGCTCTCGACGTTGGCGCTCCAGGCGCGGACGAGCGGCCCGATGCGAGGCCCGAGCTCGATCCGGGTGCGCTGCGGGATGGCCAGGGGGAGCACGAAGCCGCCGCTGTAGTCCGTGTGCTCACCGATCAAATTGACTCGTCCGGGCGCGTCGGCTCGCACCGCGGGATCGCGGCCGAAGAGGTCGGCGAAGGTGGACGTCGCGGCTGGGCTTTCTTTGACACTCATAAATCGACCTCGATCGCCTGGAGCTCCTTGACCTTCTCCTCGGGCAGCGTATCGGCGGTGAATACGCCGGCGCCGATCTCGCTCCCGGCCAAGTACTTGAGCCTCCCGGGCATGCGGTAGGCGGGATAGAATTCGATGTGCAGGTGCGCCTCCGGATGGAGATTCCCGTCCGTGGGGGCCTGGTGGAAGACCATGATGTAGGGAAAAGGTTTTCCCCACAATTTGTCATATTTCAACAGCACCGTCTTCAGTGCCCGGGCGAAATCGGCCCGCTCGGCGCCGTCGAGATCCGCCACTGAGGGAGCCGGCCGGCGCGGCGCGATCCAGACCTCGTAGGAGTAGCGCGCGAACACCGGCATCCAGGCGACCGCCCGCTCGCCGGTATAGATCATCCGCCGGCCGTCCTTGAGCTCCTCGCCGATCAGATCCTCCAGCAGGCCGCGCCCGTGCTCCTCGAAATAGGCGCTCTGCTGGGCGAGCTCGCGTGCCGGGACGGGCGGGATGAACGGATAGGCATAGATCTGCCCATGCGGATGATGGAGGGTTACCCCCACCTCCACGCCACGGTTCTCGAAGGGCATCACGTACTCGATATCGTCCCGTTTTCCGAGCTCGCGGTAGCGGTCGGCCCAGACCTCCAGGAGCTCTTCCAGATGCCAGAGGGGGAGCGCGCCCAGGGACGAGGAGGGGTCCTGGGTGAAGACCACGACCTCGCAGGCCCCCTTGCCCGGCCGGGTGGGCACGATCGCGGCCGGCGCCGGCTCCTCGGCGTGCTCGGTCAGAGTGGGGAAGCGGTTCTCGAAGACCGCCACGTCGTATTCGCCCGGCGGCAGCTCGGTCGGATGGGCGGGGTCGGTCGTGGGCGCCAGCGGGTTGTACTCCGGCGGCGGCAGAAAGGTGCGGTTCTGGCGATGGCTGGCGTAGGCCACCCACTCGCCGCGCAGAGGGTGCCAGCGCAGGTGGGTCTTGGTGCCCGGGGGATCGGTCCCCGGGCTGGTCGCCTGGATATCCTCCGCGATCGGCTGCCGCGAATAGAGGATGAGCTGCCGGCCGTCGGGTTTGGTCAAAACCTTTTTATACATCCCAGATCTCACTCGTCCGGAGCATGAGGGTCGTGACGGGTGCCGGCGCCGCCGATCCCCGCGGCGACTTTATTGGAACCATTGGAGCGGGGGCGCCGCGGCGAGACCTCGCCGCGCGTGGCGGCCGACATCTCCTTCAGGGGAAATTTCTCCGTGCGGTCCGCCCGCAGCAGCCCGTTGGCTTCCTGATAGGTATCCGTGAACTGTGTATAGCAGAACCCGGAGAAAAGGGAGAGGGAATTCACGGCGTCGAGCAGCTTTCGGTATCGTACGGCCAGATCGGCGCCGCTCTCGACCCGCGAATACCCCCAGGCCCCCTTGACCTTCGATTCGCTGATGCCGCCGAACTCGGTGAGCATCACCGGCAGGGCGTCGTTCACGTGCTCCTCCAGCACCAGCAGCCGGCCGCCGGGGCGCTCCTGCTTGAGCAGCCGCGGGAGGATGTCCTCCGCGTGGTAGCGCTTCAGGATCCGCTCCGGATCGCCGTCGTAGTCGTGGATGCCGATGATGTCGGTGGCGATGCTCTCCCAGCCGTCGTTGCCGATCACCGGCCGGGTGGGATCGAGGGTCTTGGTGAGATGGTAGAGCGAGCGCACCCAGTTGCGCTCCGCGAGGTTGTCCGGCAGGTTCGGCACCCCCCAGGACTCGTTGAAGGGGACCCAGGCGATGATGCAGGGATGGCTGAGGTCGCGGCGCACCGCCTCCATCCACTCGCGGGTCAGCCGCTGGATCGAGCGCTTGGTGAAGCGGTAGGCGCTCGGCATCTCCTCCCAGACCAGCAGCCCCAGGTGGTCGGCCCAGTAGAGGAAGCGCGGGTCCTCGATCTTCTGGTGCTTGCGGACGCCGTTGAAGCCCATGGCCTTCACCAGCTCGACGTCGCGCTGGAGGGCGTCGTCGTTCGGCGCCGTCATGCCGCTCTCCGGCCAGTACCCCTGATCGAGCACCAGGCGCAGATAGTAGGGGCGGCCGTTGAGCACCAGCCGGTTTCCCTGCACGGCGATCGAGCGCAGGGCCGTGTAGCTCCGGGCGGTGTCGAGCGGCTCCTCGCGCCCCGCCCAGAGATGCAGGTGGGCCTCGATCAGGGTCGGCTTCTCGGGGCTCCAGAGCAGCTCGTTGCGGAAGTCGTCGATCCCCGGATCGGAGAGGGCGATCCTGCGGTGCACCTCTCCGGCCACCACCTTGTAGGTGTCGTCGGCGAGGAGCTGGCCGTTCGCCCACAGCTTGACGCTCAGCCAGAGCCGCTCCCGGGGCTCCCCCTCCACCCAGGCCTCGAAGCCGATCTCCCAACGCTCCAGGTTGGGGACCCAGCGGACGCTGCCGATCCAGGTCGCCGGGACCCTCTCCAGCCAGACCGTCTGCCAGATGCCGGTCGTGCGCGGGTACCAGATCGAGTGCGGCTCGAGCTTCCAGTCCTGCTTGCCGCGCGGCTTGGCGAGGTCGGTCGGATCGTCGTCGGCCCGCACCACGACGGTCTGGGAGCCGTCCACGAGCAGGTCGGTGAGGTCGATGGAGAACGGCGTATAGCCCCCCTCATGGCAGCCGGCGAGCGCGCCGTTCACCCACACGGTGGCCGACCAGTCCACGGCTCCGAAGTTGAGGAACAGGCGCTCGTTTTTCCTCAGGGGCTCCACCTCGAAGGTGCGGCGGTACCAGCACCGGCGATAGAAGCCGGTGTCGCCGACGCCGCTCGCCGCGGTCTCGGGAGCGAAGGGGACGGTGATGGTGCCGTTCCAGTGGACCTCTCGCGGGGTACGCCAGTGGGCGCCCGCGTCGATGACGAAATCCCAGGTCCCGTTCAGGGAGGTCCAGGAGTCGCGTTGCAGTTGGGGGCGAGGGTAGCCGTGTCCGGCGGCGGCTCTCGGTCTGTGGGTCGCGGATCGTTTGGCCATGGTCGGTGCGAGGGGGGCTGCAAGACGTGAGCCAGAAGGGGAGATTCGCGTCCCCGGTCCGTTGGCCCTCATCACCCCTGCCCTCTTCTCCCAGCCTCCCCCTCCACCTGACGGGAGAAGAGGGAGAAATACAAGAAACAGGCTTCTTTAGCCTTCTCTCTCCCGTCAGGTCGGGGGGGAGGCTGGGAGAGAGAGGGTTGGGAGAGTGAGGGCCCGCCCCGGAGGGGCGCCACTCTCCGGCCCGAATCTGCCATGATCTCTCCTCCAGGAGGAGCCCCCCATTCCCGTCTACGATTCCCGTCCCGAAGCCGTCCAACTGGAGCTGTTCACCCACCGCTTCGCCGCCATCGCGCGGCAGATGGGGGAGCGGCTCCAGCGCACGGCGGTCTCGACCAACGTCAAGGAGCGGCTGGACTTCTCCTGCGCCCTGCTCGATCCGGCGGGCGAGCTGGTGGTCAACGCGCCCCACATCCCGGTCCATCTCGGGGCGCTGGGGCTCTGCGTGCGACGGCTGCGGGAGTCGATCCCCATGGGGCCGGGGGACGTGGTGGTCACCAATCACCCCGGGTTCGGCGGTTCACACCTCCCGGACGTAACCGTCGTGGCCCCGGTCTTC
>JAICSG010000366.1 GCA_025937035.1 Thermoanaerobaculia bacterium
CCCCCGTCTGCGCCAGGCGCTCGGGAGCCGATTCGCAGACGGCCACCACCTCGGCCGCTCCAGCCTCGGCCAGGGCGTCGAGACGCATCCGCCCGATCCAGCCCAGCCCGAGGAACCCCAGCCGGAGCGCGCTCACGCCGTGGCCTCCGGCAGGACGACCGACTTCAGGAACCCCTCCGGCCGCTCCTCGGAGGTCGAGAAGGCGCGATTGATCTCGGCCAGCGGGAAGGTGTGGGTGATCAGCGGCTCCAGGTCGAGCCCCCCTTCGGCCAGCAGGCGCACCCCCTCCGCCATCCCCCGCTTGTAGATCCCGGGCTCGCGCTCGTGGGCGTTGATGACGTCGATCCCCCGCCAGTTCCAGAGCTGCATGTTGACCGTGCGGGGGCCGTCCTGGTGATACCCGGCCACGATCAGCCGGCCGCGCACCCGGGTCAGCTCGCCGCCGAGGTCGAGCGGGCGCTGCTTGCCGGTGGCCTCGATCACCACGTCCGCCATCTGGCCCCCGGTGACCGCCCCGATCCGGTTGTGGACATCGTCGTCATAGGTCAGCGACTCGTCCACCCCCAAGCTTTCCGCCATCTCCTCGGAGAGCCGGCGGCGGGAGATGGCGATCACCCGCGAGGGGGACGGAGCCTCGGGGCGGTTGAGGAGCTGGAGCAGCAGGGCGCCCAGGAAGCCGGTGCCGAGGAGGACCACCACGTCCCCCTCCTTGACGCCCGCGCGATGGGAGACGTTGACGGCGCAGGCCACCGGCTCGCCCAGCACCACGCGATCGGAGAGGGAGGGGGGGAGCGGCACGATGTCCGCGGCGCGGGCGACGTCGTACTCGGAGTAGGCGCGGTAGGTGAGCGCGGTCACCGGATCGCCGGGCTTGAGCCCCTCGACGCCGGAACCCAGCGCCTCCACGGTGCCGAAGACCTCATGCCCGGGAGCCCCCGGCTTCATGGGGTATTCGAGCCCCTGGATCCCCTTCCACGGCCCCATGTCGGAGCCGCACACACCACAGCCACGGACCTTGAGCAGCACCTCCCCTTCTCCCGGGTCTGGCGTTTCCAGCGCATCGATTTGGAACCGGCGAGGCTCCAGCAGGGTTGCGGATCGCATTCGTTCATTATCTCCTGGAAAGAAAAAATCGGAACCGGCAGGTACGGCGCGGGGAGGGCTATGCAGGTTTTGGGCCGAACCGCGCGGCGGGGGGGCCGCTTTACGTCTTGTACACCCGCGCCGCCCGCAGCAACGCCACCGCCGACTTCGCGTCGTGGATCTCCCCGCCCGCCGCCTTCTCCACGGCCTCGGCGAACGGCATGCGCTCGATGTGGAGGATCTCGTCGTGCTCCAGCTCCTGCTTCGCCTCCTGGAGGCCGGTGGCGAGGAAGAGCCAGATCTTCTCGTCGGCGAAGCCGGGGGAGGACCAGATCCAGCCCAGGGGCTCCAGCTTCGACGGCCGGTAGCCGACCTCCTCCTCGGCCTCGCGGCCGGCGCAGGTCTCGGGGGACTCGCCGTGGTCGAGCTTGCCGGCGGGGATCTCCAGGAGCCAGCCGCCGGTGGCGTAGCGGTACTGGCGCACCAGGAGCACGGTGCCGTCGTCGAGCACCGGCACCACGGCGGCGGCGCCGCGGTGATGGACCAGCTCCAGCTCCGCCTCGGCGCCGCCGGGGAGGCGCACCTTGTCGATGTCGACGTTGAAGGTGCGCCCGCGGTAGATCTCGCGGGTGCCGAGCCGCTCGGCCTTGCGGTCGTCGGCCACTAGAGGCCTCCGTCTCCGCCGTTCCCCTTCTTCCGCTTCAGCAGGCCGCGCAGGCCCCCCTCTTCCTCCTGCTTCTGATCCCCCGCCTCGCCCTGCTGCGTGGGGGCGATCTGCGTCTCCTTGTAGCCGGCGGGGATCTCGAACGTCGAGGCGGGCACCGAGGCGCTGGCGTCGAGCTGCGTCACCTCCATGGTCGAGTGGCTGACGGTCTGCTTGTTCCCCTTCTGCTGGGTGGAGGTGCTGACGGTGACCACCTTCAGGGGGAACCCCTGGAATTTGGCCGCCGAGCTGGTGAGGAGCTTGTCGAATTCCTTGTTGCCCGTGCGGGTGGGCTCGGCGCGCAGCCAGACCCCCAGGCCGGCGTCGGTGGCCTTGGTGGTGGCCCAGATGTCCTGCTCGCTCACCACGTTCGCGGTGTTCCCCATACCGAGCACCTTCACCGTCATGGTGTAGCTCGTGCGGTACTTGTAGTGCCGGGTGGGGACCCCCGCCACCAGGCCGCCGTCGTCCTCGGCGAGCTTCTCCGTCTTGGGATCGGAGAACTGGATCTTGAGCAGCGGCCCCATGCCGTTCATCACCGCGCCGACCACGCCCAGCATCCCCTGGAGGTCCCACTGGGCATAGGTCTTGTCCTGCGGATTGACCAGGTAGAGGGTCTTCCCCCCGTCCTTGGTGAGGATATAGGTGCCCTGCTGGGCCACCGGGCTGCCGTTGCTCTCCAGGAAGGCGACCTTGGCCTTCTCGCCCGCGACCCAGCCCTCGGCCTGGATGTCGCTGTTCCTGCCATTGGCGCGATCCCCCTCCGACCAGGTCTTGGTGGTCGACTTGTAATGGATGCCCGCCGAGCACGGCACGGCCGCCAGCACCAGGGCGGCGGCGACAAAGAAATGGGTGAGCTTTCTCACGGTAGTCTCCTCCTCGATAGGAGGGGGATGATGACACAATCCCCCCGGAGGAAAGAGACCGATGACCATCCGACGCGCCCTGGCCCTGATCCCCCTCGCCCTGCTGCCGGCCCTGCCGCTGGCCGCGCAGACGCCGTCCCCCTCGCCCCTGGTGGAGCGGATCGGCGCCCGCGGCTTCCTGCAGGTCGAGTCCCCGAGCTACTCCAAGCTGCCGCTGCGCCAGAAGCTCGTCGCCTACCACCTGTACCAGGCGGCGGTGCAGCTCGACCCCATCTTCTACGATCAGATGTCCTCCTACGGCCTGACCGCCAAGCGGCTGCTGGGAGCGATGGTCGAGCGCCCGGAGCGGCTGCCCGAGGGGTCGCGCCAGGCGATCGTCGAGTACGCGACCCTCTTCTTCGGCAACGACGGGAACCACAACGAGGCCACGGGCGAGAAATTCGTCCCCTCGATCTCCTTCGAGGACTTCGCCAAAGCCGCCCAGCAGGCGCGGGCGAAGGGGGCCCGGCTCGGTGCTGAAGGCCAGCTCGCCAGGACGCTGGAGTCCCTGCGGGCGCCGCTCTTCGATCCCAGATTCCAGCCGCAGCTCACCACCAAGAACCCGCCGCCGGGCGAGGACATCCTCACCGCGTCGAGCAACAACTACTACCAGGGGGTAAAGCTCAGCGACCTCAAGGGATTCACCGAGAAGAACCCGCTCAACTCGCGCCTGGTCAAGCAGAACGGCAAGCTGGTCGAGGAGGTCTACCGGGCCGGCACGCCGGACGGCAAGATCCCGCCCGGCCTCTACGCCAGCGAGCTGCGGGCGGTCAACCGCGAGCTCGAGGAGGCGGCCAAGAACGCCGATCCCGCCCTGGCCAAGGTGCTGCGCGCCCAGGTCCGCTTCTATCAGACGGGCGATCTCAAGGACTGGCACGACTACAACGTCCTCTGGATCCAGACCGACGAGACGGTCGACCTCGCCTCCGGCTTCATCGAGGTCTACCGCGACGCCCGGGGGATCAAGGGGTCCTCGCAGATGGTGGTGGCGGTGACCGACCAGAAGCTCGAGCCGCTGATGCGGAAGCTGGCCGAGAACGCCGTCTATTTCGAGCGCAAGGCCCCCTGGGAGGACCGGTTCAAGAAGCTCGACGTCAAGCCGCCGGTCGGCAAGGCGATCGAGACGCTGATCGCCAGCGGCGATTTCCACGTCGGGACGATTGGGGACAACCTGCCGAACGAGCAGGACATCCGGGAGAAGTACGGCACCAAGAGCATCCTGCTGACCTCCTCGATCAACGCCATCAACGCCACCCGCGGCGCCAAGGCGACGGTCGAGTTCTCGGACGATCCGGCGGAGGGGGATCTCTACCGGCGCTACGGGGCCACGGCGGACAACCTCCACACGGCGCTCCACGAGATCATCGGCCACGGCTCGGGCAAGGTGGCGGTGCCCAAGGACCCGTCGACCTACCTCCGCGAGTACTACTCGACCCTGGAGGAGGCGCGGGCGGACCTGGTCGCCTACTGGAACATCTACGATCCCAAGCTGACCGAGCTGGGGGTTCAGGACGTGCGCGAGGTGGGCCGCGAGCTCTACCGGCAGATGGCGCGGGCAGGGCTAACGCCGCTCAAGAACTACCCCACGGGGGACACGGCCCAGGAGGATCACGACCGCGCCCGTCTGCTGGTGGCCAACTATCTGATCGCGGCCGGCGCCCTGGAGCGGGTCCAGAAGAACGGCCACTGGTACGTCGACGTGAAGGATTACGACAAGGCCCACGAGGGGGTCGGCAAGCTGCTGGCCGAGCTGATGCGGATCAAGGCCACCGGCGATTACGACGGGATCAAGAAGCTGATCGACACCTATGGCCTCCACTTCGACCCGGCGGTGCGGGACGACGTGATCGCCCGCTACAAGAAGATCGACCTCCCGATCTACCTCACGGGCGTCTACGCGACCCTGACCCCCGTCAAGGACAAGGCGGGCAAGGTGACGGACGTCGCCATCTCCTACCCCCGCGATGTCCTCGCCCAGCAGCTCGCCTGGGCGCGGGAGAACGGGACGCTGGGGTTCTAGGCCCCCCGACCCAGACGGCCGTGATGGCGGCGGAGGAGGCTCCGGAACAGGTGCCGGCGGCCTTCCGGCAGATTCAACCGCAGCCGCACGGCCTCCAGGTCGAGGTTGGAATTCCCGTAGACGCCGTAGGCCTGGCTCTCGGCCAGGAGATCGTCGTCCGGGTCCGGCCGCACGCCCTTGCCTTTCGCGGCGGCCGCCTTCCTCACCAGCAGCGGCATCTCCGGGGTGGCGCCGAACGGGGGGCCGTCCCCCGCCCCCTCCGCCACCCGGAAGCCGTCCACGGCCTCCAGGATGAAACGCTCGGAGTGGTAGAGGGAGGTAGAGGAGCGGAGATCGGGTCCGAGCTCGGCGCGGCGGCCG
>JAICSG010001236.1 GCA_025937035.1 Thermoanaerobaculia bacterium
GTCGAGGGCCTCCCGCTGGGTCCGCGCGAGCGCCAGGACGTCCGTCTTCGCCTTCTCCTGGGCGGCTTGGACCTCGGCGGGCGTGAAGCCGCACGCGGCGGCGGGCTTGCCGGCGATCGCCTGGGCGAGCCTCTCGTCGAGAGTGGTGGCCTTGCCGTCCTCCAAAGCCTGGCGCCAAGCGGGATCGAAGCGGTCCAGCAGCGTGGCCTCCGCGTAACCGATCGAGTAGGCGCGGTTGCGGACCTCCGCGGCGCCGTACCCGGCGGCCGGCAGGTCGGGGCCCCGGGTCTTCCCCAGGGAGAGACTCTCGACGAAGGCCGCCAGCCCCTCGTTGAGCTCCGTCCCCCGCTCATAGCCGGCGGCTCCCGGCGGCATGTGGCCGAAACGCTCCCGCCGCCGTTGCAGGGCCTGGCCCGTCCAGCAGGCGGCCTCTTTGGCGTCCGCGGCTTTGAGGGCCCGCCGGAGCCCCTCGGTTTCGAGGCGCCGCGCCGCGAGGAGGGGGGCGTCGCCCGTGGGAAAGAGGAACAGCTCGGCCTCGTTCCCCTCCCAGGTGGGATGGCGCTGGCGCTGGAAGACGTGGAAGGTCTCATGGATCAGGGTCGAGGCCCACTCCCGGGCGCTCCGGCCGGCCTTGGGATCGACGATCAGCGTCGCCGTCTTCACGCCGCCGAGATCGATCGACGTGTTGGCGTTCATTTCCGAATAGCGGCCCGGGAAGACCCGCAAGTCCCCTTCCGGCTTGAATTCCGCCGGCGGCGAGGGGTGGCGGACGAGGATCGTGCGCTCGCCGTCGTAGATCGCCACCGGCGTCTTGCGCGGATCGAAATCGGGCCAGAGAGGCAGGGCGGCGAGGTGGTCGAATTCGGTGAGGACGGCGGTGGCGGGGACTTTGGGAGGCTCGGCGTGAGCCAGCGCGGAAAACGTAACCAGGAGCAGGCAAAGAGCTCGTTTCATCACTTTTCTCCAGGGCTCCCCCACCCTCCCCCGCCCGGTGTCTCCAGGATGAGGCGGTCTCCGGGGCCGACCTCGCGGCCGTCGATCGAGGCGAGCTCCTCCACCTCGCCCGAGGCGCGGACGAGCCGCTGGCGCCCGGGCTGGCCCGGCTCGCCCCCTTCCATCCCAAAGGGGCGCTCCACCCGGTGCTGGGAGAGGAGGGAGAGGGACATCGGCGCCAGGAAAGCGATCTCGCGCACGGCGCCGTCTCCCCCCCGCCAGCGGCCCGCGCCGCCGGAGCCCTGGCGGATGGCGAAGCGCTCCAGGCGCACGGGGTAGCGGTGCTCCAGCACCTCGGGGTCGGTGATGCGGGTGTTGGTCATGTGGGTGTGGACGGCGCTCGCCCCATTGAACCCCGGCCCCGCGCCCGCGCCGCCGCAGACGGTCTCGTAGAAGCCGAAGCGCTCGCTGCCGAAGAGGAGGTTGTTCATCGTCCCCTGGCCGCAGGCGGCGAGGCCCAGCGCCTTGATCAGGGTGTCGACCAGCCGCTGGCTCGTCTCGACGTTCCCTCCCACCACGGCGGGCGCCTCGGCGGGGTCGTCCGGGAAC
>JAICSG010000620.1 GCA_025937035.1 Thermoanaerobaculia bacterium
CCTACCTGCTGGTCTCCACCTGGAACGATTACGAGGAGGGGACCGAGATCGAGACCGGGATCGACAACTGCTACGCGGTGAGCGCCTCGGTGGCCGGCTCGACGCTCTCCTGGTCGCTTTCCATCTCCAGCGATCAGCCGAACGCCGCGGCCAACGCCACGGAAAACACGATCGATCACTATGAGGTGTTCGATTCCGCGGATGGCGAGAATCTGACCCGGGTGGCGACCCTGCCGCGCGGCTCCCGCTCGGTGGATCTGTCGACGCTGGCGATCGGTTGCGGCAGCCGGACCCTCTACGTCAAGGCCGTGGGGGTGGCCTCGATCCGCAACAAAATGTCCGGTGCCGTCTCCTACGCCGCTCCGGCCTGCGCGGCGGTGACGATCAGCGCTCCGGCAAATGGCGCCACGGTGGCCGATCCTTTCCGGGTGGCGGCGGCCGAAAACACGGCGAAGAGCACCGACTCGATGCTGATCTTTCTGGACGGCACCTCGATCTACAAGGCCTACAAGACCGAATCGATCGACACCGGCGCCAATGTCAGCGTCCCGGCGGGCACCCACACAATCCTGGTCAAGGCCTATTACAGCGACGGCACCAGCGCCTCGGCCCAGGCGAGCGTCACACCCTCGAACCCGGGAGCGGTGACGGTCTCCTCCCCCGTGGGCGCGGCCACCTACAACTCTCCCGTCCTGGTGCTGGCGGACGAGAACACCGGCGCGGCCGTCAGCTCGATGGAGATCGATCTCGACGGCGCGGCGGTGGCCACGGTGGCCGGCACGGGTCACATCAATCAATCGATCGACGCCGCCCCCGGCTCGCACACGGTCACGGTGAAGGCCAACTACACGGCCGGAGGCACGAGCACGGCGTCCCAGAGCTTCAACGTGCGGGCGGGGTCGGTCACGATCACCAGCCCGGCCGACGGCGCCACCGTGACCTCGCCGATCCACGTGGTGGCCAACGAGAGCTCCAGCCTCGCGGCCACGGCGATGAAGGTCTATCTGGACGGCACGAGCGTTTACTCGATCAACAACAGCGACACGGTAGACACCAGCGTTACTGCGTCCTCCGGCCCGCACCAGATCACGGTGAAGGCCTGGTACGCGGACGGCACGGTCTCCCAGCGGAGCGTGAGCGTCATCGTGCCGTAGCGGAACCGGCGGAGGGAGATGCCGGGTTCAGTGGTGCTTCGTATTCACTGGGTGATCCGGCATCTTCTGGGTCAGGCTGTTGTAGATCGTCTCGATCCAATCGTCGGTCTTGATGAAGCCGCTCCCCCACTCCTTCCATTCGGCGGGGAGCCCCGCGGCCTTGATCTGCGCCAGGGTCTTCTTGGCCTTGATCTGCTTCTGGACGATCGCCGTCGTCGCGACCAGCATGTGGTGGTAGGCCTTGAGATCGTTGACGGTGGAGAGCGGGCCGTGGCCGGGGATCACCTTGGCGTCGGCGGGGATCTGGGCGAGCACCTTCTCCACCCCGGCGGTCACCCCCTGCACGCTGCCGCCGCTCTCCAGATCGACGAACGGGAAGCGGCCGGCGAAGAAGTCGTCCCCCATGTGCACCACGTTCGACTTGGTGAAGAAGATCACGCTGTCGCCGTCCGTGTGGCCGTGCGGGTAGTGGATGACCCGGATCTCCTCGCCGTTGAAGTAGACGGTGACCGAGTCCTGGAAGGTGACCACCGGCAGGCCCGGCCCCGTCATCGGCGGGGTCTTCAGGCCGTGGATGTCCGAGCCGGCCGCCAGCCGCTTGCGCACGTTATCCTGGGCGACGATCGTCGCCTCGGTCCCGAAATCGGGGTTGCCCCCCGTGTGGTCGGCGTGGAAGTGGGTGTTGAGCACGAATTTGAGCTTGCCCTGGTTGATCCCCTTCAGGGCCGCGCGGATCTTCTCCGCCAGTGGCGCGAACTGATCGTCGATGATCAGGATGCCGTCGCTCCCCGCGGACACCCCGATGTTGCCCCCGGCCCCTTCCAGCATGTAGATGTTGCCGGCGGCGGGGATCACCTTGATCTCGACCTTCGAGAAGTCCTGCTGCTGCGCCATCGCCGGAAGGGACATCAGGGCAAGCCCGGCGAGGAGCCGGACGCACGTCGCTCTCTTCATCGCAAAACCTCCTTGGGATTCAAAACCGCGGGAGGCACTTTAGCATGGCCTACCCACCGCCCACGATCCGCAGGAACTGGCTGACCACGCGCCCCAGCAGCAGGCCCACCTCGGGGAACTGGGTGGCGACCAGGCCGAGAACGGGGATGCCGGCGTAGGTGACGAGCTTGGTGACGAAGGCGGTGTCGAACGTCACCTGCCCCGGTGTGGTGCCGCCGATCCGGCTCAGCGTGGGGTTGCGGTCCATCTGGAGGAAGATCCAGAGCGTCAGCACCACCTCCAGAGCCAGCGCCAGCCAGCCGCCCAGGGAGACGAAGTGCTTCGGCTCGAAGGCGTAGAGGGTGACGGCGATCAGGGCTAGCAGCCCGGAGGTGAGGGCCGCGATGAGGCAGCTCCGCAGGTGGGCGAAGACGAAGCGTAGATAGGACGCCACTCGCAGCGCCAGGAATTTCCTGACCTCAGGATCCTCGACGTGGGAGCTCAGAGCGATACAGGCCTGGGAGAGGATCCTCTCCAGCTTGTTCCGGTTCTCGATCTCCTGGACGGAGCCCTCGCTCTGCTCGCCCTCGAACATCCCCTGGAGCGCGGTCTCCAAGGCAACCGGACCGCCGGCGATCGCGACCTTGCCCACGGCGGCCAGCTCCCGCAGCTTATGGATCGAGAGCATCAGGGAGCGGAAGGGGGGGATGCGCCAGCCGAACGATTTGATCGGCCGCCAGTCGAGATCCTTGGCGATCGCCTCGAACGCGCCCGTCACCTCGGGCGAGGCGTTGTCCAGCCGGTGGAGGACGCGCCGGGTCTCCCACCAGAGGCGGACGAAGCGGTAGAAGGAGAGGGTGCTCAGCGCGTAGGCGATGAGGACGAGCAGGACGAACAGGCGGCCGAAGGGGCGTGCCTCGCCGATCGGCTGCACGGTCCCCCAGAGCAGGATGGCGGGAGGCCCGAAGGCGATCGCGGGGAGGATCCACGGGGGCGTCTCGCCGGCCGCGAGCCGCCGGGGCCAGGTCCGGGTCAGGAGATGGCGGAGCGCCCGCATCATCGGCTCGTACCCCCGGACCGCCGGATCGCCGAGCGATTCGAGCGGGCAATCGGACGCCAGGCGGACCATCAGCCGCCGCCGCTTCAGCTCGCTCCAGATCCAGAAGTAGATCGCGACCCCCACGACTGCCAGGGGCACCAGCGGCGACAGCCCGCTGGAGAAAGCCCGCACGCGCAGGTAGAAGAGCTGCGTCTGATCGCCCGGCACACAGAGCCAGAAGACGGCGAGGATCAGCAGCGCGAACGCCGCCAGGCCGCCGGCCATCCAGACCGCGATGAGCCGGGGGCCCGGGCGGCTCCCATGAGCCGCGCGGGCCACGCCGAGCACCAACCATCC
>JAICSG010000718.1 GCA_025937035.1 Thermoanaerobaculia bacterium
AGCCGTAGGAGGGGCGGTGCTCCCGGGCGGGGAGGGTGCGTGGCTCGGCGTCGAGCCAGTGGTAGCCGCCCTGCTCCTCGAGCACCTTCTGCATCATGTAGGCGGTCGCGCCACCCGGCACGTCCTCGTCCACGAAGACGATGCGGTTGGTCTTGCGCAGGGACTTGCAGATGCGGCCGTGGAGGTCGAAGGGCAGCAGGGTCTGGACGTCGACCACCTCGGCCTCGATCCCTACCTCGGCGAGCTTCTGGGCCGCTTCGAGGGCGATCCGGCAGCAGGCGCCGTAGGTGACCACGGTCACGTCGGTCCCCTCCCGCAGCACCTCCGGCACCCCCAGCGGCAGCCGGAATTCGCCGATGTTCGCCGGCAGCTTCTCCTTCTGGCGGTAGCCGTTCAGCACCTCCACGACCAGCGCCGGATCGTCCCCCTCCAGCAGGGTGTTGTAGAAGCCCGCCGCCTGGGTCATGTTGCGCGGCACGCAGACCCACATGCCACGGACGAGGTTGATCAGGCCCGCCATGGGCGATCCCGAGTGCCAGATCCCCTCCAGCCGGTGGCCGCGCGTGCGCACGATCACCGGCGCCTTCTGCCGCCCCTTGGTGCGCCAGCGCAGGGTGGCGAGGTCGTCCGAGAGGATCTGCAGGCCGTAGAGGACGTAGTCGAGATACTGGATCTCGGCGATGGGCCGGAAGCCCCGCAGGGCGAGGCCGATCGCCTGCCCCATGATGGTGGTCTCGCGGATGCCCGTGTCCGCCACCCGCAGCGGCCCGTATTTGGCCTGGAGACCCGCGAACCCCTGGTTGACGTCGCCGATCTTGCCCACGTCCTCGCCGAAGGCGACCAGGTTGGGGAGCCGCGACAGGGCGGCGTCGAAGCAGGCGTTGACCACCTCGAAGCCGTTCACCACCGGCGCGTCCGGCCCGTAGACGGCCGGCACGGGCGCGATCCTCAGCGGCGAGCGCGCGGTGTCGCTGTAGAGGTCCGAGCCGTAGCGGTCGGCGTTGACGCGGTCTTCCTGAGCCTTCCAGGCGACGATGCGGCGCGCGGCAGGCAGGTCCTCCCCCGCCGTGGCGATCAGGGAGGAATGCAGGGCGGCCATCACGTCCCGGCGCAGGGCGTTGGGCTGCTTGTCGAGCTCCTGCCGGAGGGCCTGGATGGCGGCGGGATCTGCGGCCTCGCGGGCGAGCTCGTCGAGCATCCCGAGGGCGGTCCCCTTCTCCTCGTCGATGGGAGCGCGGAAGGCGTCCCAGGCCCGGTGCTGCGCCTCGCGGACCGCCGCCAGGTCCTCCGCCTCCACCTCGTCGAGCTCGCGGGCGGTGGCGATCCCCTGGGCGATCATCCACTCGCGCATCTTGCGGATGGGATCGAACTCGGTCTCCCAGGCCAGCCGCTCCTTGGACTTGTAGCGCTCATGGCTGCCGGAGGTGGAGTGCCCCTGCGGCTGGGTCATCTCGGTGACGTGGACGAGCGCCGGCACGTGCTCGGCGCGCACTCCCTGGGCCGCGGAGAGGTAGGTCTCGCAGAGGCCGGCGTAGTCCCACCCCTTGACCGTGTAGAGGTCATACCCCTGGCGGCTCTCCGGCACGCGGCGGAACCCGGAGAGGACGGCCGAGAGGTCCCCCT
This sequence comes from Thermoanaerobaculia bacterium, assembly GCA_025937035.1. Taxonomy (GTDB): domain Bacteria; phylum Acidobacteriota; class Thermoanaerobaculia; order Multivoradales; family UBA5704; genus DATARR01. The sequence goes on from JAICSG010000718.1 coordinate 1,624, forward strand.
TGGTGATCTGGTGCTCGTTGGCGACCGAGATGCCGTAGCCGTCGTCCCAGATGGAGATCAGCGCCGGCGCCCCGAGGACGCCGATGGCGTTCACCGCCTCCCAGAACATCCCCTCGGCGCAGCTCGCGTTGCCGATGGTGCCGAAGGCGATCTCGTCGCCGTTCCGGGAGAGCCGGCCGTCCAGCCCGGGCAGCTCGCGGTAGAGGCGCGAGGCGTAGGCGAGCCCCACCAGGCGGGGCATCTGGGAGCCGGTGGGCGAGACGTCCGAGGAGGAATTGAGCAGGTCGGCGAGGGCCCGCAGCTCGCCGGCGTCGTCCAGCATGCAGGTCGAGAAGTGGGCGGTCATCGACCGGCCGGCCGAGCAGGGCTCGCGCTCGACGTCGGCGTCGGCGTAGAGCTGGGCGAAAAACTGCTCCAGGGTGAGCAGGCCGAGGGACATCATCAGGGTCTGGTCGCGGTAGTAGCCGGAGCGGAAGTCGCCGGGGCGGAAGGCCCGCGCCAGTGCGACCTGGGCGACCTCCTTGCCGTCGCCGAAGATGCCGAACTTGGCCTTGCCGGTGAACACCTCCCGCCGGCCGATCAGGCTCGCCTGGCGGCTCCGGAAGGCGATGCGGTAGTCGCGGAGGATGCTCTCCGCCGTGAACTGCGAGCCGGGGCCAGGCCGGGACGAGGTGTCCCGGCCGGTGAGGGGAGTCGACATTCCGAGATCTCCAGGTCAGGTGGACGGGCCGGTGCCGCCGGTGCCGCCGTGAGGGAGATCGTAACACGAGGGTTCGGTGCTACGATCCCGCCCGGGTCCAACCCACCCCTAACCCAAAGAGGAGGCTATGACCGCAAAGCTCCGTCGCACCGCTTTCGGCGCCCTCGCGCTTCTCCTCGCTTTCGCACCTCTCGCCTGCGCCAGCAGCTCCGCCCCGGCTCCTCAGTCTCCCCCCGCCCCCAGGCAGGAGGAGATGCCGAAGAAGGAGGAGCCGGCGCAGCCCCAGCCCACGGGGCCGGCGAACGAGGTCGAGATCCGGAAAGCCGGCGAGGCCGCCTACCCCTCCACCTACCAGCCCCTCCCCTCCCAGCCCGTCCTGATCACCAACGCCACCGTCCTCACCGCCACCGGCGAGCGTATCGAGCGCGGATCGGTGCTGATGCGCGACGGCAAGATCGCCGCCGTGGGGGCCGCCGTGCAGGCGCCCGCGGACGCCGTGGTGGTGGACGGCACCGGCCGGTGGGTCACGCCGGGGATCATCGACGCCCACTCCCACCTGGGCGTCTATCCCTCCCCGGGCGTCGACGCCAACGCCGACGGCAACGAGGCCACCGATCCGGACACCGCCCAGGTCTGGGCCGAGCACTCCGTCTGGCCCCAGGACCCGCAGTTCCCGCTCGCCCTCGCCACCGGCGGTGTGACCACCATGCAGATCCTCCCCGGCTCGGCCAACCTGTTCGG
>JAICSG010001114.1 GCA_025937035.1 Thermoanaerobaculia bacterium
CCGGAGCCTCGACCGCGTCCGCGTCCCCGCCGTGCCGCGCGGCCTGCTCACGAACGATCCCGCGTCTCTGGTGGAAGGGGAGGCCGACGTGGTGGTGGAGCTCCTGGGGGGCCGCGAGCCCGCCCGCAGCCTGATCGCCCGGGCCCTCGACCGCGGGAGCCACGTGGTGACCGCGAACAAGGCCCTTCTGGCCGAAGAGGGGGAGACCCTCGCGGAGCTGGCGGCCCGGCGGGGCGTCTCCCTGCGCTACAGCGCCGCCGTGGGAGGAGCCCTGCCGGCCCTGGAGACGGTGCGCCGGGCGGCGGCGTCCGGCCGCGTCCGGGGGGTGGCCGGCGTCCTCAACGGCACCTGCAACTTCGTCCTCGACCGCTGCGCGGCCGGTGCCTCGTTCGCCGACGCGGTGTCCCTGGCCCGCGTCGCCGGCTACGCCGAGGCCGATCCCACCCTCGACCTCGACGGCTCGGACGCGGCGCAGAAGCTCGCCCTGCTGATCCGCGAGGCCTTCGGCGAGGCCCTCCCCTGGCGGGACATCCCCCGGCGGGGGATCGCGGACCTCGACGCGGGCACCCTGGCCGAAGCGGTCCGCAAGGGAAGAAAGGTCCGCCTGGTCGCCTCCTGCGAGCGCTCGGAGGAGGGCCTGCGGGCCAGCGTCCAGCCGTTCGACCTCTCCCCGGACCATCCGTTCGCGGAGATCGCGGGCGCGGAGAACGCCCTGCTGGTCGAGCTCGAAGGGGGAGACCGCCTGCGGATCGCCGCCCGGGGAGCCGGCCGCTGGCCCACCACCGAGGCCGTGCTGGCCGACCTCCACGATCTGGCCGCCGAGGCCGTTGAGACCGCCGAGGCCGAGGAGGTGGTGGCATGAAGACCTCCACCCTCTGCGTCCAGCTTCCGCCGCGCGACGACCCTTATGGGGCCATGGCGCCGCCCATCTATCAGACGGTGGCGTTCCGCCAGCCCGGGGCCCTCGAGTTCGGCGAGTACGACTACACGCGCACGGCCAACCCGACCCGATCGCTCGCCGAGCAGCAGATCGCGATCCTGGAAGGCGGGCGCTTCGCCTGCGCCTTCGCCAGCGGCATGGCGGCCCTGGTCGCCGTCACCCGCCTGGTGAAAGCGGGGGAGGAGATCCTCGCCGGGGACGACCTCTACGGCGGCACCGTCCGCCTCCTTTCGAAGGTGGCGCCGGGCTCAGGGGTCCGCGTCCGCCACGTCGACGCCTCCGATCCCTCGGCGGTGGTGGCGGCGCTCACTCCCGCCACCCGGCTGCTGCTGGTGGAGACGCCCACCAATCCGCTCCTCCGCATCGCCGACCTGGAGCGGCTGGCCGGGATCGTCCACGCCCACGGGGCGCTCCTGGCGGTGGACAACTCGCTGCTCTCCCCCTGCCTCCAGAGGCCGCTCGCGCTGGGGGCCGACCTGGTGATCCATTCCGCCACCAAGCTCCTCTGTGGTCACGGCGACGTCTGCGCGGGCGCCGTGGTCACGGACGACGAGGATCTCCACCAGCGTCTCGCCTTCCACCTCAACGCCGAGGGGACGGGGCTGGCGCCGTTCGACAGCTGGCTCCTGCTGCGGGGGATGAAGACGCTGGCGCTGCGCGTCGAGCGCCAGTGCGCCACCGCCGCGCGGATCGCGGAAGTCCTCGCCGGCCACCCCAGGGTTGAAAAGGTTTATTTCCCAACCCTGGCGCCGCCGTGCGTCCGGGCGGTCCACGAGCGTCAGGCGAAGGGTCCGGGACAGGTGGTGAGCTTCACCACCGGAGACCCGGAGACCTCGCGGCGGATCGTGGAGTCGGCGCGCCTGTTCGCCATCGCGGTCAGCTTCGGCTC
>JAICSG010000609.1 GCA_025937035.1 Thermoanaerobaculia bacterium
CCACGACCCCGGCGAGGCCGTGGGGCGCGCGGCGCTCCGCTTCGCCGAGCTCCTCGGCGCCACCGACCTCCCCGAGGCCCGCCCCCAGATCTTCCTGAGCCCCGGGGAGCGGGAGACCGGGGAGCGCCTCTGGTCCGGCGCGCGGAAGCGGCGCGTGGTGGTGGGCCCGGGCGGCGGCCTCGCCGTCAAGCTCTGGCCCCGGGAGCGGTTCGCGGAGCTGCTCCGGCGCCTGGGTGAGCTCGGGGAGGTCGAGGCGGCGGTGGTGGGGGGACCGATGGAGCGCGGCTGGACGGAGGAGATGGCGGCCGGCGTCCCCGGGGCCCGGAGCCTCCCTGCCTTGAGCCTGCGGGAGACCTTCGCCCTGGTCGCCGCCTCCGATCTCGTGCTCTGCAACTCCAGCATGCTGCTGCACGTGGCCGCGGCGTTCCGCCGCCCCACGGTGGTGCTCCTCGGCGAGTCCTTCCCCTCGGCGAGTGGGCATCAGGCCCAGTGGGGGTACCCCGGGACCTGCCGCAGCCTGGGCCGCGAGCCGGGATCCCGGGATTCCCTGGCCACGCCGGACGAGGCGCTCGCCGCCGCCCGCGAGGTGGCCGGATGGTGAGCCTCCTCCAGATCGTGCCGCGCCTCCCCCCGCCCGAGGAGGGGGTCGGCAGCTACGCTCTCTGCCTGGAGCGGGCCCTGGCCGGGCACGGGATCTCCACCCGCTTTCTGACCGCGGAGGGTGGGCTTATCCCGAGCCTGGAGGAGTCGGAGGAGGAGGCCCTCCTGCTCCACTACGCCAACTACGGCTACCAGCGCCGCGGCTGCCCGTTCTGGATGCCCGGGGCGCTCCGCCGCTGGCGCCGCCGCGGGGGTCGCCGGCTGGTCACGGTGTTCCACGAGGTCTACGCCACCGGCCCTCCCTGGCGGAGCTCCTTCTGGACCCAGCCCTTCCAGCGGCGGATCGCCGGGGCGGTGGCGCGGGCGAGCGACGCCCTGGTCACCAGCCTCGACCTCTACGTCCGCCGGATCGGTCCGGCGGCGGCGCCGGGGAAGACCTCGGTGACCCCCGTCTTCTCCACCGTGGGCGAGCCGCCGGAGGTCCCCCCTTTGAGCGCCCGCGCCCGGCGGATGGTCCTCTTCGGCGGCCGTGGCGCCCGCGGCCGGGCCTACGGCGAGGCACGGAGCGATCTCGTGGCAGCCTGCCGGAGCCTGGGGGTCGAGGAGATCGCCGACGTGGGACCACCCCTGGAGGGGACGGTGGAGACGGTGGACGGCATCCCGATCCGGAGGCTGGGCGTGCTGCCCGCCGCCGAGGTCGGCCGCCTGCTGCTCGGCTCGCTGGCCGGCTTCGTGGCCTATCCGGCCTACTTCCTCCCCAAGTCGAGCATCTTCGCCGCCTACTGCGCCCACGGGGTGCTGCCGGTCCAGGCCTGGCGGCGGCGCTCTCCGGCCGGCGGCCCGGCCCCGGTCTGGAGCGGTGGCGATCCCCAGGAGACCGCCGCGGCGGCCCGCGCCTGGTACCGCGGGCATTCGCTGGAGCGGCAGGCCGAGCGTTTCCGGGAGCTCCTGGCGGCATGAGGATCCTCGTCTACTCCCCCGCCTTCCTGCCGAAGATCGGCGGGCTGGAGCTGAACACGGCCAACCTCGCCGACGAGCTCCGGCGGGAGGGCCACGAGGTGACGGTGATCACCACCACGCCGGGGAGCAGCCCGGATCAGCGCTACCGGGTGGTCCGCAACCCCTCTCCGGTTGAGCTCCTGCGCTGGACCCGCTGGTGCGACGTGTACCATCAGGCCAACGTCAGCCTGCGCGGCCTCTGGCCCCTGCTGCTGGTCCGCCGGCCCTGGGTGGTCTCCCACCATAGCTGGTACTGCCAGAGCGACGGCCGGATCACCTGGCGGGACCGGCTCAAGCGCTGGCTCCTCCGCTTCGCCGCCTCCTCGATCTCCGTCAGCCAGGGGGTGGCGGACGACCTCGCGACACCGTCGGTGGTGATCCCCAACGCCTATCGCGACGGCCTCTTCCGGCGCCTGGAGGGGGTCGAGCGCTCGGAGGAGCTGGTGTTCCTGGGCCGCCTGGTCTCGGACAAGGGGATGGACCTCCTGCTCGACGCGCTGGCCCTGCTCGCCGGGGAGGGGCTGCGCCCCCGGCTCGATGTGATCGGCAGCGGTCCCGAGGCGGTCCCCCTGCGGCAGCAGGCGGCGCGGCTCGGTCTCACCGGGCAGGTGCGGTTCCTCGGCGTCCGCACGGGGGAGGAGCTGGTGGAGATCCTGAACCGCCACCGCATCCTGGTCGTCCCCTCCCGCTACAACGAGCCGTTCGGCATCGTGGCCCTGGAGGGGATCGCCTGCGGCTGCGTGGTCGTGGGCTCCGAAGGGGGAGGCCTCAAGGAGGCGATCGGCCCCTGCGGCGACACCTTCCGCAATGGCGACGCGGCGGACCTCGCCCGCGTGCTCGCTCACCGGCTGCGGCACCCGGAGCTCGACGCCGCCTGCCTGGAGCAGGGTCCGGCCCACCTCGCCCGCCACTCCACGAGCCGGATGGCGGCGGCCTACCTGCGGGAGATGGAAGAGGCCGTGGGGAGGGCCGGGAGATGAATATCCGGCTCCTCATCGTCCTCGCCGGCGGCGCCGCGGCGGTCTGGGCCTTCCGGCGCTGGCGCACCGCCGTCCAGTACGCCCTCTTCCTGATGATCTTCGAGGGGGCGATCCGCAAGTGGGTCTTCCCCGGCGCCCAGGACCTGGTCTACTTCGCCAAGGACGTCCTGCTCCTGGGAGCCTATCTGGGGTTCTTCCGCGACCGCCCCCGGCTGCGCCTGCGGCTGCCGGCCCTGCCCGCCCTCTACGGCGTGCTGGCGGCCTCCGCCCTGATCGGCCTGCTGGAGGTCTTCAACCCCGCGCTGCCCAACCTGCTGGTGGGGATCTTCGGCTTCAAGGCCTACTTCTTCTACGTGCCGCTGCTCTTCGTGGTGCCGGCCGCCTTTCCCACCGACGCGGAGCTCTACCGGTTCCTGCGGCGCTACGCCCTGGTGGCCATCCCGGTGGGCCTGCTGGCCGTCGCGCAGTTCTTCAGCCCGGCGTCGAGCGTCCTCAACACCTACGCGCGGAGCGGCGAGGACGCCTACGTGGCCACCTTCGGCAGCTCGGCCTACGTGCGGGTGACGTCGACCTTCTCGTTCATCACCGGCTTCACCACCTACCTGCTGGCGACCGCCATCCTCATCCTGGCCCTCCTGGGGGCGGGGCTCTGGCGGTTCCGGGGGCATCTGCCCCTGTTCGCGGCCCTGGGCATGACGATCCTGGGCATGCTGATGAGCGGCTCGCGGGCACCGGTGCTGTTCCTCGCCGTGCTCTTCCCGCTCTACTGGTGGCTGGGGGTGATCCGTGAGCGGGGGGGCGGCGCCGCCTTCGGCCGCCTGCTGGTCGCCCTTCCCCTGGTGGCGCTGGCCATGTACTCCACGGCCACGGGCCAGAAGGCGATCGACGCCTTCCTGGGCCGGGCCGCGGGCGGTGGGGACGTGCCCACCCGCGTCGCCTCCCCGATCC
>JAICSG010000904.1 GCA_025937035.1 Thermoanaerobaculia bacterium
CGGCGAGGATCAGCGGCACGGAGGTGTCGTAGGCGTAGGTCGTGCCGTGCGTGGTCCCCTTGACCACCGAGCCCCCCGAGTAGTTGGTAACGGTATAGGGATCGAGCACGATCACCACGTCGCCGCTCACCTTGGGATGGAAGCCGAGCATCACCCGGTGCCCGATGTCAGTGTCCGGCACCCGGCCTTCCACGATCTGGTCGCGGGTGTAGGCGGCGTAGATCCCGGGCTGGCGGCGAAGGGCCTCGGCGGCGACCTCCTCGGCCTTCGCCGGCTCGATCCCCTTCTGCCGGAGGGAGTCGACGTCGAGATAGAGATTGAACTCCGAGAGCGCCTTGAGCCAGTCGCCGGGGCCGTAGGCCTTGTCGAGCGCCGCCTTCACGGCGTCGGTGAGGGCCTTCTCCTGGTAACCCCCCGCGGTGGGGAGGCCCGCCTTGGCCATCTCCTCGACCATCGGCGACACGCCGTGGTCGGCGGTCAGCACGATCGTGACGTTCTGGAGGCCGCCGGGGACCGCCTTGCCCAGGAAGCGGAAGAACCGGCTGATCTGGCGGTCGGACTGTACTGTGACGTCCAGTGCCTCGGGGCTGTCCGGCCCGAAGGAGTGGCCGATGTAGTCGTTGGTCGAGAGATTGATCGCCAGGATGTCGGGGATGGCGTCCTGTCCCAGCTTCTCCCGCCGGATCAGCTCCTCGGCCGTCTCCAGCACGTACTCGTTGGCGTAGGGGGTGCTCTCGAAGGCGGCGTAGAAGGCCTTGCCCGGCTTGTCCAGGCCGCCGGTGATCGGATGGGGGAACGCCTTTCCCAGGCCCGGACGCGGGTTGGCGAATTCGTTGCGGGGCGTCCAGAGCCGCTTCAGGGCCGCCGGCGGGACGGAGAGATTCCAGGTCTTGCCGAAGAAGGGGTCGATTTTCTTCGCGGCGTTCCAACTCGTGACCCAGTCCGGGAGCTGGCCGCTCTTGAAGTAGAAGCGGCTGGAGATCCAGGCGCTGGTCTCCTCGTCGAACCAGAGGACCCCGTCCGCCAGGTGGCCGGCCATCAGCACGCCGGCGCGGTCCTTGAGAGCCAGCCCCCAGACCTTGCCCTGGCCGCCGGTCGCCATCTTGAGCTCGTCCCCCACCGTGCTGGTCCGCAGGGTGATGGGCGAGATCCCCCGCTTGCCGTCCGGATCGGCGGCGCCCACCAGCGGGCTCTTGGGGTCCTGCACGCAGTAGCGCACGGCGTTCATCTCGCGGTCGAACCACTCGTTGCCCACGATGCCGGTCTTGTAGGGCGGCGCGCCGGTGAAGTGGATCGAGTGGCCGGGGCCGGTGAACAGGGGGTAGTGATCGTGGTGGGCGTCGGTGTGGTAGGCCCCGCGCTCCATCAGCCAGCGGAACCCCCCCACGCCCTGGGGCCCTTCAACTGGCAGGAAGAGGTCGGAAAACCGCGCCAGGTAGTCGGCGCGGAACTGGTCGATCGAGATCAGGACGACCAGCCGCGGCTTTACCGGCGCCGCGAAGGCCGAGACGGCGAGCAGGAGACAGACGATCGCGAGCGCGACCGGACGGAGCCTGCGAGTCATGAACGGTGCCCTCCCTGAAGATGAATCCGGCGGGGGAAGGCTAGCATGGGAGCCCTACCCCCGCCGCACCCGGAACGCCGCCACGGCCTGCGGCTTCTCCTCCTTCGGGAGCCCCTCGGCCATGCGGCGGATCGCCTTCTTCCAACTGGCTTGGGCTGTCCACTTCCTCGCCTCGATGGGCTCGGTCTCCAGCGCTCCTGCGGTCAGGCGCGCGGCGAGATCGGGCCGCGGCTGACCCTTGGCGTCCACGGCCACCGCCCGCCAGTCCGCGGCGTCGCGATAGATCGCCAGCAGGCCGAAGGTCTCCTCGTCCCCGGGGATCTGGAGGAGCGCCACCCGGCCGCGAGGACCCTCTTCGAGCTCGGCGAGGATCCCCTCGACCAGCGGATGGCCGGAGGAGAAGAAGTCGAGCGTCTCCTCGTCCACGGCGCGCGCCCGGCTGAAGGTGCCGAGGAGGGTGGTGCCCAGGGGGACCCCGAAGAAGTGGTCCACCAGCGCCTCGTAGCCGTAGCCGATCAGCCAGGTGCGCTCGCCGCTCTGCGCCTCCACCTCGAAGCCGAAGCGGGAGGCGGCGCGCACCACCACGCTCTCGTTCAGGGCGTCGAGATGGGGAGGCACCCGGGCGAGGACCTCCGCCGCCATCTCCGGCCGGTACGGGTCGCGGTGGAGCTCGTGATAGGCGGCCCGCTGCACCCGGTCGTGGGCCGCCTGGGCCTCCCGCAGGACCTTCTCGAAGTCCGCGGGGCCCACCTCCTCCGGGCCCTCCACCGCCGCGGCCTCCACCGCGCGGGCCACGTGGCGGAGCTCCCGCTCCAGCCCGCCGAGC
>JAICSG010000206.1 GCA_025937035.1 Thermoanaerobaculia bacterium
CCCTCCTTGAGCCGGAGCAGCAGGGTGGCGAGGTCGTGCTGATGGCGGGCGTCGAGGTGGAGGGTGGGCTCGTCGAGCACGAGGAGCTCCGACTCCTGGGCCAGAGCCGCGGCGATGAACACCGCCTGCCGCTCGCCGCCCGAGAGCTCGTCGACCGGCCGGCCGCGGAGCTCCTCGATCCCGACCACCCGCAGGGCCTCGTCCACGGCGGCGAAGTCTTCCCGCCGCGGTGCGAGCTGGAGGGTGGAAAGGTGGGGGTAGCGGCCGAGAAGGACGATCTCCTCGACCTTGAGCGGCACCCGGGCCGGGCGGATCTGCGGCACGTAGGCGATCCGGCGGGCGATCTGGCGGCGGGAGAGCGAGGCCAGGGAGCGGCCATCGAAGGCGATCTCGCCGCCGGACGGCTCCAGCAGCCCGGTGAGGCAGCGGAGCAGGGTCGTCTTGCCCGCGCCGTTGGGCCCCACCACGGCCAGGCATTCGCCGCGGAGGACGTCCAGGTCGAGGGGGCCGAGGATCGTGCGTTCCCCGGCGCGCCAGGTGAGGCCGCGGACGGTGAGGAGGGGGGAGGTCAATGTTTCTCCCGCACCTTGACCAACACCTCCCGCATCTCCTTATAGAACTGAGGAATCCGAGGCCCCGGAATCAGCACGTGCGTGCCCGCGAGCACCTCCACCGCCCCGTTGCGCACCGCCGGCACCTCGGAGAGGGGCTGCCAGTCGCGGACGAGGGCGGCGGCCTGCTCGGGGGTCTGGGGGTCGGCGCGCAGCTCGAGGATCACGTCGGGCTTGCGGGCCACGATCTCCTCGACGCTGATCTGAGGGTAGAGGGTGGGCGAGTCGGCGAAGACGTTCACGGCGCCCAGGCGGCGGAGGAGCTCGTCGAGGTAGGTGCCTCGGCCGGCGACCACGATCTCCCCGAGCCGGCCGGTGGGGCGGCCCACGGAGAGCATCACCTTGAGCGGCGGGCCGGGGATCGGCGGCAGGGAGAGCCCGGCGCGCCACTGGGCCGCCATCCGGTTTCCGGCCTCGGGCACGCCGCAGCGGTCGGCAATCGTATGGAAGGAGCGCTCGACGTCCGCCAGGGATTCGTCGGGAACGATCAGCAGGTCCACTCCCAGCGGCTGGAGCTTGGCGCCGAGATCTTTCTCGCTGGGCAACAGGACGGCGAGATCCGGCCGCAGCGAGACGATCCGCTCCAGGTTGGGGTTGAACAGGCCGCCGATATGCGGCTTGCGGACGGCCTCCTCGGGCCAGCGGGTGTAGTCCCCCACGGCCACCACGCGGTCGCCGAGGCCGAGGGCGAAGAGGGTCTCGGCCAGGCTGGGGGTAAGGGCGATGATCCGCCGTACCGGCGGTTTCGCCGATGCAGGGCTCCCGCCCTCCCGCCCCCGGCAGGCCGGGAGCAGGAGGAGGGGGAGGAGGACGAGAGCGCGTCTAGAAATCAAACGTCAATCCACCGATCAGGGTGCGGCCGGGGCTGGGGAAGCCGAGCGCCTGGCTGTAGCGCTTGTCGGTCACGTTCTCCACCCGGGCGTAGGGGGCGAGCCAGGAGAGCGCCTTCCAGCGGGCGGCGAGGTCGAGGCGGGTGTAGGCCGGATTCATGGTTCGGAGGAAGGTGACGGGGTCCACGTCCGCCCGGTCGCCAACATATCGCCCGGCGAGGCTCAGGGTCCAGGGGCCCGGCCGCGCGCTCAGCACGAGGTTGGCGCTCCGCCTGGGGCGCCGGAGCAGCTCGAGGCCGGTGTCGAGGTCCTCGGTCTTGAGCCAGGTGCCGTTCAGGTTGGCGTCGAAAATCCCCTGCCGGAAGGCCACCTCGGCCTCCATCCCCCGGGTGCGCGCCCGCCCCACGTTGACGTCGCGGAAGGTGGCGAAGTCGAAGTCGATCAGGTTGCGCAGCCGGTTCTCGAAGCCGGTGAGGACGAAGCGCCAGCCGCCCTCAGCGTGCTCCAGCCCCAGCTCCCAGCTCTGACTGTCCTCCGGCTTCAGATCGGGATTGCCGCTGCCCGGGAAGAACAGCTCGCCGAGCGTGGGGGCGCGGAAGGCCTCGCCGTAGCTCGCCCGCAGCAGGGTGCCCCGGCCCAGCGCCACCACCGTGCCGGCCCGCAGGCTGGTCTTGCCGCCATAGACGTCGTTGTCGTCCCGCCGTACCCCGAGGTCAAGCCGGACGGGGCCGTGCCCCCAACTCCCCTGGCCGAAGGCGGCCCAGGTCCGCTGGTGGGCGGCGTCGAGATTGGTGAAGCCGTCCGAGGAGGCGGTCACCTCCAGCCGCTCGGCCTCGGCGCCGGCCGACAGGCGGAGGTCCCCCTGATTCCAAGATCCCACCGCCCGGCCGCGCGTGGCCTTGGACTGGGTGTCGGAGAATTTCGAGAACGGATCGTCCGGATCGCGGAAGGCGTTGTCGAAGTCGGCCCGGGAGGCTTGGGCCTCCACCTGCCAGGGCCCCTGACTGGCCTGGAAGGGGACGGCCACCTCGCGCTCCTGCCAGGAGATCTTGCGGCGCGGGGTCACGTCGCCGCCGGAGAAGGGGATACCGGTCTCCGAGTCGTTCGCCCGCACCAGCACCCCCAGGCTCGATCCCGCTCCCAGGGACCAGAGGCCGCGCGCCACCCCCTCCTCGCTGTCGAAGTCGTCGTTGACGAATTCGTTGCCGCCGCGCCGCACGTTGCCGGTGAAATCGAAACGGCCGCCCCCGAGGTTGGCGCCGGCCGCGAGCCCGGCCCGCTTGTAGCCGTATTCGCCCCCCTCGACGTTGAGGGTCCCCCCCTGGCGGGTGCCGGTGAGCACCTGGATCACGCCCCCCACGGCGTTGCTGCCGTAGAGCGAGCTGAACGGGCCGCGCACCACCTCCACCCGCTGGACGCCGTCCAGCGGGACGAATTGCCAGTTGGCGCCGCCGAAGTAGGGGTCGTTGAGCTGGATGCCGTTCCACAGCAGCAGCGTCTGGATGGAGCTGGTGCCGCGGGTGAAGAGCGAGGTCTGCTGGCCCGCGGGGCCGGCCTGGACGACCGTGACGCCGGGCGTGGTGGAGACCAGGTCCGAGAGGTCGTTGGCCTGGCGGGCCGCGATCTCCCGCTGGTCGTAGACGGTGGTGGAGGCGGGGACCTCCTGGCGGTCCTCCGGGGTGGGGGTGGCGCTGACGACGACCGAGTCGTTGAAGACGGGGACCGGATCTTGCTGGGCCTTAGCCGGAAGTCCGCCCCCGAGGACGCCGGCGATCAGAAACGGGACGATCTGACGCATCGCGTGCTCCTTTCGGAATCGACGCCCCGTCCTGGGATGGGGGAAATCGTGGGGGATCGAAAGAGAGCACGGCGCCGCGCGCAATCCCTCGCCCGCACCCCGGGGGAGGCATCTGGACGGGCGGCAGGTCTCCTGGCTTCCGGATCGTCCTACTCCCGGGCCTTCCCACGCGGGCAACCCACTTGATGAATCAAGCGGATCTTTCCCGTGCAGTGGCTCTTCCCGGTTTCGTACCCGGTTACAGTGGCGGGGGCCGCGCCGGTTTCGCACCGGCTTCCCTCTTGAAGACGCGAGAACCTCCCGCTCGGGGAGGTCCAGGCATCACCGCGCCGTCTGGTTTGTCAAAGAGGCCCTCCACGGCGGAAGGCCAGGGTCAACGAATTCTACTGCTGCGGCGGGCTGCCGGCGCCGGAGAGGCCGCCGAAGTCGGTCGCCGAGCCCGCGCCGTTCGCCTCGGTCGGCGAGCCGCCGCCCAGGAAGCCGTTGAGGCCGCTCACGGCGGCGGAGCCGGAGGTGTAGGTGGTGATCGGGATACCCGCCGAGGCGCTGGGCTCCGCGAACTGCTGGACCGAGTAGTTCCGCCGCGCCTCATCCAGGGCGAGCTGCCGCTCGGCGATCGAGAGGTAGCGCTCGGTGAGGGCGTCCGCTTTGGTCTTGGTGGTGTCGTCGCCGACGGGCAGGTCGTTCGGCGAGCGGCCGAGGGCGATCGCCTTATCGCTGATCCGGATGCCGAAGCCCTGGGTCGGGTCCTCGGCGCGGACACCCTGGACCTGATCCTTGGGGACGCCGATCCAGTTGCCGACCTCGGTCAGCAGGAGGACCATGTTGGGGTCCCAGCTCGCCTGCTGCGGCTGGTGAGCGGTCGTGATCACGCTGCCGTTCGTCAGGGTCACGTAGTACACATCCGCCGAGGCCGGCACCGCGAAGAGCGCCAGGACGAGCAGCAGAGGCCAGACACGCGTCAGAGAGCGAAGCATCGGAACCTCCCGCGGCGGGCGGCCGCATTGGAAATCTCCTATAAGCTTAGCACCGATCGCGTCAAGATGTGTAGCAGGGGCCGCTTTGCGGTACCATCCCCCAGGCTCATCACCAGTCCTTCTCCATGAAGCACTCCCGCTCGCCCCGCGACCTCTGGGCGTCCCTGCTGCCCGCGGCGGGGGGCGTTCTGGCGCTGGCCGTGGCCTGGCGGGTGCCGGCGCTCACCAAAGGCCCCATGCCGGCCTGGCTGCTGGTGACCCTGCTGGTGTGCGGCATCGCCGCGGCCTGCCACCGGCCGGCGGTGGGCATCGCCACCCTGGGGCTGGGGACCCTGATCCTGCCGGCCGCCTTCCGGCTCTCCGGCGCGGCCCCGGCGGCGGCGATGGCGGCGGGCCTGCTGCTGGCGGTCGAGCTGGCGCTCCGCATCGTCCATAGGCTCGCGGCCCTGCAGCCCGCGGAGCGCCGGGGGTTCCTGCCGCGCTCCCTGGAGAGCGCCGGCCGGGCGGTCCTCTCGACCCTGGCCGCGGGCGGCACCTGGCTGGGGCTCGCCGGCCGCTGGAGCCCGGAGCCGGCGCTGGCCGCGGCGGGTGCCATCTACCTCCTCCTCTGGACCGGCCTGGAGATCGCCGACCGCAAGATCCGCCGCCCCGAGGCTCCGATCCAGGTCCGCAAGATCCTGGTCCCTCTCTCGCTCGACGCCGGAGGGTGGATTGCCGGCGGAGTCGTCCTTCTCGCGGGGGACCGCGCCGGATGGCCGCTCGCCGCCTTCCTCACCGCCTGCTTCGCGGGGCTCGCCGTCGAGGCCACCCGCCACGGCCTGCTCCATCGGAAGGCCCAGGACCGCGCCCGCGATCTCGAACGCCTGCGCCGCGCCAGCCGCCGGATGACCACGCCGCTGGAGGAGATGGCCTCGATCGCGGACCGCATCCACACCGAGTGCGAGCGGGTCCTGGAATCCGACAAGTCGCCCCTCTTCTGGTTCCAGTTCGAGGCCCTGGCGCCCGGGAGCGAATTCAAGAGCTGGTGGTGGGGCCCCGACTCCGAGGTCCTGGAGGAGGGGGTGCCCGAGCCGGACCGCTATCCGCCCAAGCTGCCGGGGTTCCATCGCCGCACCCAGTGGCAGATCCTCGAGCGGCTCCTGCGCGCCCGGCCGGACGCCACGGTGCTGGCCCGCATCCGCCTCTGGTGCGATCCGCGCCGTCTCGATCCCAAGCGCATCGAGCTGCTCGACGGCCTGCTGCCGCAGATGACCGCCTCGGTCCAGCGCTGCCTGCTGGACCGCGAGGCCCGCGAGGACCCCCTGACCGGGGTCGCCATGCGCCGGGTGCTGGAGAGGCGCCTGCACGAGGTCCACGCCCGCTGCTGCGAGACCGGCGCGGCCATGGCCGTGCTCCTCTGCGACCTCGACCACTTCAAGCGGATCAACGACACCTGGGGGCACCCGGCCGGGGACGCCGCCCTGGTGGCCGTGGCCGGGGTGCTCAAGGGGATGCGCCGCGCCGAGGACCTCTGCTGCCGCTACGGCGGCGAGGAATTCGTCCTCCTCATGGACGCCACCAATGGCGAGGACGGCCTGGCGGTCGCCGAGCGCCTCCGGCAGGCGATCGAGGCGCTCGACTTCCAGGTCGAGGGGCAGCGCGTGCCGCTCACCCTGAGCGCCGGGGTGGCCTCCTTCCCGGACCTCTACATCAAGACCGGCGCCGAGCTGATCCTCTTCGCCGACGAGGCCCTCTACGAGGCCAAGCGCCGGGGCCGCAACCGCTGCCTCCTCGACGTCGGCCAGGGGCGCTACATGGACGTCGAAGGCAATATCCTCACCACCGAGGAGGCCGCCCCCACGGCGGAAGCGCCGCGAATTTTTGTCTGATGAATCGGATGAGAACGACAGGAGAGATCGCAGAATGGCCAAAACGAAGGAATCATCCAAGCCGCAGCCGCTGATGAAGGATGACCGGGACCACCGGTTCGCCACGGAAGAGAACCCCTTCGAGGCGATGATGTCCCGCTTCGACGACGCCGCCCGGCGGCTCAACCTGGAGCCGGGGCTCTACAAGGTGCTCCGGGAGCCCGAGAAGCAGATCATCGTGTCGGTGCCGGTCCTGCGCGACAACGGCGAGATCGAGGTCTACACCGGCTTCCGCGTCCTTCACAACCGGTCGCGCGGACCGGCCAAGGGGGGCATCCGCTTCGACATGGCGGTCTCGCTCGACGAGGTCAAGGCGCTGGCGGCGTGGATGACCTGGAAGTGCGCCGTGGTGAATCTGCCCTTCGGCGGCGGCAAGGGGGGCGTGATCTGCGACCCCTCCACCATGTCGGATCGCGAGGTCGAGCGGGTGACCCGCCGCTACACCTCCGCGATCATCGATACCCTGGGCCCCGAGTCGGACGTGCCGGCTCCGGACGTCAACACCAACGAGCGGGTGATGGCGTGGATCATGGACACCTACTCGATGCACAAGCGGCACACCGTGACCGGGGTGGTGACCGGCAAGCCGGTCGAGATGGGCGGCTCGCTCGGCCGCAGAGACGCCACCGGCCGCGGCTGCCTGGTGGTGACGCTCTGCGCGCTGGCCAGGAAGAAGATGAAAGCCGAGGGGGCGACCGTGGTCGTGCAAGGGTTCGGCAACGTCGGCTCCACGGCGGCGCGGCTGATGGCCGAGGCGGGGATGAAGATCATCGCGGTGAGCGACAAGAGCGGCGGCGTCCACAACCCCAAGGGGCTCGACATCGCCGACTGTCTCAAGTGGACCG
>JAICSG010000167.1 GCA_025937035.1 Thermoanaerobaculia bacterium
ATCTGGGGAGCGGCCGGGTGCGGATGGCCCACGGCGAGGTGCCGATCCCGGCTCCCGCCACGGCCGAGCTGCTGCGCGGGGTCCCCGTCTTCGGTGGACCGGGGGGCGAGCTGACCACGCCGACCGGTGCCGTGATCCTGGCCGAGCTGGTGGACGAATACGTCGAGCTTCCGGCCATGGTGCTCGAAGGGGTGGGGTACGGCCTGGGGAAGAAGGACCTTCCGACCCATCCCAACGCCCTGCGGCTCCTGCGCGGGAAATCCGCCGAGGCGCGCGCCGAGGTGATGGTGGTCGAGGCTGAGATCGACGATCTGCCGGGGGAGGGGTTCGGGTTCCTGATGGAGCGACTCCTGGAGGCCGGCGCGCTCGACGTCTACTTCACCCCCGTCCAGATGAAGAAGAGCCGGCCGGGGACCCTGGTGACCCTGCTCTGCCGCCGGCCGAAGCTGGAGGAGTTGGCGGGCATCCTGCTCACCGAGTCCGGCTCCCTGGGCTGCCGGTACCACGCGGCCTCCCGCTTCGAGGCGGAGCGCGAAATTCTGGAGGTCCCCACCGCGTTTGGTACGGTGAGAATCAAGCGGGCGCGCCTCGATGGCCGTCCGCTGGCGATCGCGCCCGAGTTCGAGGATTGCCGCCGCTTGGCCCTGGCCAGCGGCGCTCCCTGGCGCGAGGTCTACCGCGCCGCATTATCGGCAGCGGGGGCCGCAGGGGCCGCGGGCGCTCTCAAATCCTGAAGAGCCGTCTTACCGAATTGATGGACCGGGAGATCCTTCCCGGAGGAGTCAGCATTGTCGAACGAGACACTCACCGCTCAGGGGACGCTCGAGCTGGGAATGGCCGGCAATGGCGCCTTCCGCTGGGCGGTCGCCGATATCACCGACGTCATGGAAGAGGTGCGCGACCGGTTCGACCTCTGGCCGGTCCCGGCCGCGGCGCTGGGCCGCTGCCTGGCCGGCGCCGCCCTCCTGCAGCGCCTGTCCACCAAGACCCCGAGCCGCCTGATGCTGGAGGTCCGCGGCGACGGGCCGATCCTCCGCGTCCTGGCCGAGGCCGACGACGAGGGGAACCTCCGCGGGCTGGTGGGGGACGGCCGGGTACAGGTCCCGGACTGGCCGGGCGGCAAGCTGGGCGTGGGCCGGGCGGTGGGAAGGGGCTACCTCCGCGTGCTCCGCGAGTACGAGAAGGGGAACAGTTACCACAGCCAGGTTGAGCTGGTGAGCGGTGAGATCGGCGAGGACGTGGCCCATTAC
The DNA here is from genome assembly GCA_025937035.1 of Thermoanaerobaculia bacterium. Taxonomy (GTDB): domain Bacteria; phylum Acidobacteriota; class Thermoanaerobaculia; order Multivoradales; family UBA5704; genus DATARR01. The sequence goes on from JAICSG010000167.1 coordinate 1,251, forward strand.
CTCGCCCAGAGCGAGCAGGCGAGATCCGCCGTGCTGCTGGGCGTCCTCGGCAAGCCGAGCGGCGTGGTGGCCGCCGGGGGGATGGTCGTCGAGGTGCTCCCCGGCGCGCCCGAGGAGACGATCGCCCGCCTGGAGAGCAACATCGCGGGGATGCGCGGCGTGAGCCACCTGCTGGAGGAGGGCGGGGCCGAGCACGTGGTGGAGCAGGTCCTGGCCGGCTTCGACCGCGAGATCAAGGAGGTCCGCCCCCTGCGCTACCGCTGCCGGTGCAGCCGGGAGCGCCTGCTCAACCATCTCGCCCTGCTGCCGGCGGAGGACCGGGACTACCTGAAGGCCGACGACGGCGCCATCGAGGCCGACTGCGCCTTCTGTGGCACGAAGTACCGGTACACCGCCGAAGAGCTGGCATAAGATCCCCAGGGCGGTCCCACAGGGCCGCCCCTACGCTACAATCCCCGACCCCATGAGCACCTTCTATCTCACCACTCCGATCTACTACGTGAACGCGCTGCCCCACATCGGGCACATCTTCACGACCACCGTCGGCGACACCCTGGCCCGCTATCTGCGGATGGCGGGGCAGGAGGTCTACTTCCTCACCGGAACCGACGAGCACGGCCAGAACATCGAGCGGGCGGCCCGGAACGAAGGGATCGAGCCGATCGCCCTGGCCGACCGGGTGGTGGCCAAATACCGTGAGCTGCGCGACCGGCTGGGATTCTCCTACGACGACTTCGTGCGCACCACCCAGGAGCGCCACAAGCGGGGGGTCTACGAGATCATCCGCCGCATCGAGGCCGCCGGAGACTTCTACACGGCCGTCCACGAGGGGTGGTACTGCCCCCCCTGCGAGACCTTCTACACCGAGAAGGAGCTGGGGCCGGAGAAAACCTGCCCGGTCCACGGCACGCCGGTCGAATGGAAGTCGGAAGAGAACGTCTTCTTCAAGCTCTCCAAGTACCAGCAGCCGCTGCTCGACCTCTACCGCGAGCATCCGGAGTTCGTGCGGCCGGAGACCCGGCTGAACGAGGTCCGCGCCTTCGTGGAGGCCGGCCTGCGCGATCTCTCCGTCTCGCGCGCCAACCTGGAGTGGGGGATCCCCTTTCCGGCCAAGCCGGGACAGACGGTCTACGTCTGGCTCGACGCCCTGACCAACTACATCAGCGCCCTGGGGTTCGGCTCGGACGACACTCGCCTCTACGACAGATTCTGGGAGCACGGCGACGTCCGGCTCCATCTCATCGGCAAGGACATCCTCCGCTTCCACGCCGTCTACTGGCCGGCCTTCCTGATGTCGGCCGGCCTGCCGCTGCCCACCGTGGTCTGGGCCCACGGCTGGTGGCAGCGCGACGGCCGCAAGGTCTCGAAGTCGGCGGGGAACATCGTGCGGCCGGACGAGCTGATCGACCGCTTCGGCGCCGACAGCGTCCGCTACTTCCTGCTGCGCGAGATGGTCTTCGGACAGGACGCCAACTTCTCGGACGAGGCGTTCGTCGACCGCTACAACAGCGATTTCGCGAACGGCCTGGGCAATCTGTTGAGCCGTCTGGTGACCCTCTCCCGCAGCGCCTTCGACGGCCGGACGCCGCCCCACGCGTGCAGCGACAACGAGCTGGCGCCGGCCGCCAAGCAGGCCGCCGAGGATTACCGGGCCGCCATGGAGAACCTGGCCTTCAACCGGGCGCTGGAGAGCCTCTGGCGGCTGATCGGCGAGACCGACCAATATATCCACCGCCGCGAGCCCTGGAAGATGCTCAAGGCCGAGGGACCCACCCCCGCGCTCGCCCGCATCCTGTGGAACGGTATGGAAGTGGTGCGGATCGTCTCCACCGCCCTGCTCCCCGTGATGCCCCGGATGGCGCCGCAGGTGCTGGCCGCGATCGGCGTGCCGGAGCCCGCCACCAACTTCGACGCGCTGCGCTGGGGAGGACTGCCCACGGACGTGGAGATCCCCGCGCTGGCGCCCCTGTTCCCGCGCATCGACAAGGCGGCCTACCTCGGTGAGGCCAAGGAGAAGAAGAAGATGGAGGAGACGACGCCCCCCGCCGCGGCCGCCGAGACGCCCCGCATCACGGTCGACCAGTTTTTCCAGGCCGAGCTCAAGGTGGCGACCATCGTCGCCGCCGAGCCGGTGCCGAAGTCGAAAAAGCTGATGAAGCTCACGGCCGATCTGGGGGAGGGAGCGCCGCGCACGATCGTGGCCGGCATCGCGCTCGCCTACCAGCCGGAGGACCTCGTCGGCAAGCAGGTCGTGGTGGTGGCGAACCTCCAGCCCGCCACGCTCATGGGGGTCGAGTCCAACGGCATGGTGCTGGCCGCGTCGCTCGACGGCAAGCCGATCCTGCTCCATCCGGACGCCCAGGTCCCCAACGGCACCCGCGTCAAGTGAGCGCTCCAGACCTCTCGGGCCCGATCGACTCCCACTGCCACCTCCAGAGCCTGCCGCCGGAGGAGCGCGAGCGCGCCCTCGACGCGGCCCGGGAGCGGGGGGTGAAGGGATTCCTCGTTCCCGCCATCAAGCTGGACGAGGCCGAGGAGATCCTCGCCTTCTGCCACCGCCATCCGGACGTCTGGTGCTCGCTGGGGACCCACCCGCACGACGCCTCCTCCTGGAAGGAGGGGGACGGCGAGCGCCTGCGGTCCCTGCTGGCCGATCCCAAGGCCGTGGCGGTGGGGGAGTGCGGGCTGGATTTCTACTACGACCACTCGCCGCGCGAGACGCAGCTCCAAGTCCTCCGCGAGCAGTGGGCTCTGGCGGTCGAGCTCGGGCTGCCCGTGGTAGTTCATAACCGCGACAGCAACGAGGAGATGCTGGAAGTGGTCCGGGAAGAGGCCTTCCGGGATCTCCAGGCGGATTTCCACTCCTTCGCCGGCGGGCTCGACATGGCCCGCGAGCTGATCGCCCGCGGCTTCTATCTGGGATTCACCGGCATGATCACCTTCCCCAAGGCGGACAACGTCCGCGAGGTGATCCCGATCCTGCCGCCCGGCCGCTGTCTGGTGGAGACGGATACTCCTTACCTCGCCCCGGTCCCGCACCGCGGCAAGCCCAACCGCCCCGCCTTCGTGGTCGAGATCGCCGAGCGGCTGGCCCGCGAGACGGGGGAGACCTACGAGCAGGTCTGCCGGCGGACGGGGGAGAATTTCTTCCGGCTGTTCAAGAAAGCCGGTTGATTACGCCGGGTTCGGCACGTCGATGAACTCCACCTCGATCCCGAACCGCTCCGCCAGATGCTCTCCCAGAGCGCGCACGCCCAGCCGCTCGGTCGCGTAGTGGCCGGCGGCGAGGTAGTGGGTGCGGGTCTCCCTGGCCACGTTCATCACCCACTCGGTGACCTCGCCCGTGATGTAGGCGTCCAGCCCCTCGCCGATCGCCGAGTAGAATTCCCGCTGGCCGCCACCACTGCTGCTCCCCAAGGTCGAGATCGACTCCGGGCCTGAGAGATAGGCCAGCGGCTCCTGGCCGTAGACCTGGCGGCAGCGCTCGACGAGCTCGTCCGCTGAGACCGGCTCCGGGAAGAGCCCCTTGACGCCAAGGGGAAGCCCGTCGTGCTCCCCGAAGGGCTCGATCCTGCGAAGCCCGAGCTGGCGGCCGGCGACCGCGTTGTTCCCCACCTCCAGGTGGCGGTCGAGCGGCAGGTGGTAGGCGATCAGGCTCATCTCCCCCCGGATCAGCTCCGCCACCCGCCGGTACTGGAAGCCGGTGAGGGTGCGCGGCATCCCCTCCCAGAACAGGCCGTGATGGACCAGCACGGCGTCCGCCCCGGCCTCCCGGGCGCGCGCGAACAGCTCCTGGCAGGCCGAGACGCCGGTGACGATCTTGCCGATCTCCTCCCGCCCCTCCACCTGCAGGCCGTTCGGACCGTAGTCCCTCCCGCGGGAGTCGAGGTACTGGTCGAGATGGGAGACGAGGGCGTCGCGGCTCACGGTATTTGCCATGAAGGGAGTCTATCCGAGTAAAAAAGCAAAGGGCGACCCGAAGGCCGCCCCATCACGACAACGAGACTGGAAGGACGGGTTAGCGGTTGCCGCCCCGTCCTCCGCGGTCGCCGCCCCGGCCGCCGCCACCACCACCGCCCCGGCCACCCCGGAAGCCGCCACGGCCTCCACGGTCGCCGCCCCGGCCGCCGCGGTCGCCACCGCCCTCACCGCGCTCGCGCTCGCCACCGCCGCCGGCCATGGCCATCTCCATCCCCTCGTACTGCGCGGGATCGTAGTCGGGAGACTCCATGATCACGGCCTTGCGGGAGAGCCGGATCTTCCCCTGCTCGTCGATGTTGACGACCTTGACCTCGACCTCGTCCCCCTCCTTGAGGAGGTCGGTGACCTCGCGGACCCGGTACGGAGCCAGCTCGCTGATGTGCAGCAGGCCGTCCGTGCCCGGCATGATCTCCACGAAGGCCCCGTAGGCCTCGATGCGCCGCACCGTGCCGGTGTAGACCTTGCCGATCTCGGGCACCTGGGTGAGCCGCTCCACCATCTGGATGGCCCGCCGGGCCGCCGGCTCGTCGGGGGAGGCGATGACCACCCGGCCGTCGTCCCCGATCTCGATGTTGCAGCCGGTCTCCTCGATGATCGAGCGGATCGTCTTGCCACCGGGTCCGATGACGTCGCGGATCTTCTCCTTGGGGATCTCCAGGGTGTAGAGCCGCGGCGCGAACTTGGAGATCTCGGTGCGGGCCTGCGGCAGCGACCCCTCCATGATCCCCAGGATGTGCATCCGGCCGGCCTTCGCCTGCTCCAGGGCCACCTTCATGATCTCGCGCGTGACGCCCGTGATCTTGATGTCCATCTGGAGGGCGGTCACCCCTTGCCGGGTGCCGGCGACCTTGAAGTCCATGTCGCCGTAGTGGTCCTCCTGGCCGGCGATGTCGGTGAGGACCGCGAAGCTGTCCTCCCCCTTGATCAGGCCCATGGCGACCCCCGCCACCGGGGCGAGGAGCGGCACGCCGGCGTCGAACAGGGCGAGCGAGCCGCCGCAGACCGTCGCCATCGAGGAGGAGCCGTTCGACTCCAGGATGTCGGAGACGACGCGGATGGTGTACGGGAAGTCGTCCTCGTGCGGCAGCACGGGGAGCAGCGCCCGCCGGGCCAGCACGCCGTGACCGATCTCACGCCGGCCGGGGCTGCGCAGGAACTTCACCTCGCCGACGGAGAACGGGGGGAAGTTGTAATGCAGGAGGAACTTCTGGATGCTCTCCCCCTCGTACTCCTCGATCACCTGGGCGTCGCGGCTGGTGCCGAGGGTGGCCGAGGCCAGGGCCTGGGTCTCGCCGCGGGTGAACACCGCCGAGCCGTGGGTGCGGGGGAGCACCCCGACGTCGATGGTGATCGGCCGGATCTCGTCCAGGCGCCGGCTGTCGAAACGGGTGCGCTCGTTGAGCACCACCTCGCGCAGGATCTCCTCCTCCAGGCGGCTGACGATCTTCTTGGTGTGCAGCTTCTTGTCCGCCCTCTCCTCGGGGATCTGCGTGATGTACGGCTTGACCACCGCGCTGACCGCGTCTTTGCGCTCGAACTTCTTCTTGGTGAAGAGGGCGGCCTTGAGGGGCGCGTAGATCTCCCCCTTGACCTCCTCGTAGAGCGACTCGGGGTAGACCTCGGGGGCGGTCCAGGACGGCTTCTCCCGGTTCCCCTCGCGGAACATCTCGTGCTGGGCCTTGATGATCTTCTGGATCTCCTGGTGGCCGCGCCAGATGCACTCGAGAAGGAGCTCCTCGGAGACCTGATTGGCGCCGGCCTCCACCATCACCACCGCCTCCTCGGTGCCGACCACCACGAGGTCGAGATCGGACACGTCGCGCAGGCTGTTGGTGGGGTTCATCACCACCTCGCCGTCGATCAGGCCTACCCGCACCGCGCCCACCGGGTGGTAGAACGGGATGTCGGAGAGCACCAGGGCGATCGAGGCGCCGTTGATCGCCAGGATGTCGGGGTCGTTTTCGCCGTCGGCCGACAGGCAGAAGGCGATGATCTAGGTGTCCGCGATGTAGCCCTCAGGGAACAGGGGGCGCAGCGGGCGGTCGATCTGGCGGGAGGTGATGATCTCCTTCTCCGAAGGCCGGCCTTCGCGCTTGAAGAAGCCCCCGGGGATGCGCCCGGCGGCGTAGGTGTACTCACGGTAGTCGACCGTGAGCGGGAGGAAGTCGCGGTCCGCGGGGCCCTTGTTCTCCATGCACGCGGTGGCGAGGACGACCGTGTCGCCCAGCCGGACGGTGCAGGACCCGTTGGCCTGCTTGGCCAGATACCCCGATTCGATGACCAGGGTTCCCGAGCCGATGGTAACTTCTTTGCGTTGCTTCATGGGTTTTCTTTTCTCTTGCGTTCGTTTTTCGCTTTTCTCTCGTCTGCCTACAGTCCGGACCGACCCATGCGCCTGGGTGTCGCCGCGTCCCCGGAAGGGCCGAGGAATCGAAGGTCCGGAGGATCGCAGGGCCCCGGGCTCCCATGGTCAGGGGATCCCGGAGCCCCGCGATCCTCCGGACCCCTTCGGCTCCCCCAACCGGGGAAACGGC
>JAICSG010000752.1 GCA_025937035.1 Thermoanaerobaculia bacterium
AGGGGCCGCGTCTCCTGGAGCTCGCGGTCGATGCGCTCGTAATATCGATGGACGCTCCGGAAGAGGAAGATCAGCGAAGGGATCGCCAGCAGCGTGATCCAGGCCCCCTCCTTGAATTTGGCGGCCACGATCACCCCCAGGGCCACGGCCGTGGTCACGGCGCCGAGGCCGTTGACGCAGAGATGCCGCCGCGCGGGCCTCCCCTCGCTTCCCTTCCCCCGCCACCAGTGCATCACCATCCCCGCCTGGGAGAGCGTGAAGGCGAGGAACGCCCCCACCGCGAACAGCGGGATCAGGCGGTCGGTGATCCCTCCGAAGATCACGAGCAGCAGCCCCGATGTGGTGGTCAGGAACAGGATGCCGACCGAGAAGACCAGCCGGCGGCCCACGTTGGCGAAGCCGACCGGCAGGAAACGGTCCTGCGCGATCAGCCGGCAGAGGCGGGGAAACCCGACGAAGCTGGTGTTGGCCGAGAGCGTCAATACGGCCAACAGGCTGCAGATCGCCACGTAATAGAAGGCGCCGCGCCCCACCAGAGCCGCCGCCAGTTGCGACAGCACGCTCTGATAGCCGGGCCTCGTCTGGTCCATGGCGCCGATCCCGAAGGCCCGGGCCAACCAGGCGATGCCGCCCAGCAGCAGGCCCAGGCTGACCACGATCGCGGTGAGCGTCTCTTGCGCCTTGCGGACCCCCGGCTCGCGGAAGGCGTTGACCCCGTTGCTGACCGCCTCGACCCCCGTCATCGCCGTGCAGCCGCTGGCGAAGGCCCGGATCAGCAGCCACGCGCTCACCGCCCCCGCCGCCGGGAGGGCCGGCGGCGGGACCACCGGCCGCGGATGCCCCCCGGAGAGCAGGGCGCGGGCCACACCGAGCCCCAGCAGCAAGAAGAAGCTCGCCAGAAACAGATAGGTCGGCACGGCGAAGACCAGGCCCGACTCCTTCGTGCCGCGCAGGTTCACAAGGGTGATGAGGAGCAGCGTCAGCAGGCAGAGCACCAGGGTGTAGCGGTGCAGGGCGGGAAAGGCCGAGACCAGGGCCGCGATGCCGGCCGAGATGCCCACCGCGACGTTCAGCACGTAGTCGATCATCAAGGCCGCCGCCGCCAGCAGGCCCGCGGGCACGCCGAGGTTCTCCTTGGCGACCGTATACGCGCCGCCGCCGTTCGGATAGGCGGTGATGGTCTGCCGGTACGAGATATAGAGCAGACCGAGCAGGACGAGCAGCAGACCCGTGAGCGGAACGAGCCAGGCCGACGCCGCCGCTCCGAGCGGGATGAGGATCGTGAGCGCCGCCTCCGGCCCGTAGGCCGAGGAGCCCAGGCCATCGAGACCCAGCGCCGGCACGCCGGAGAGGACGCCCAGCTTGCGCTCCGACTGCTCGCGGTTCGCCAGCCGGCGGCCGAGGAGGAGGCTCGTCCAGGACAGGCTCGACATGCTCCCGGGCCGTTTCAACCCCCGTGCCATGCACGGAAAGAGCTATCGGTCGATATCGATCTCCACGATCGCCGTCGCGATCTCGCGCAGGATGTCATCCTGCGCCTCCTCCACCCCGAGATCCACCATCTCGGCGCCGGCGTCGCGGACCAGATCCGAGAGCAGATCCTCCTCCGGATAGGCCTCCAGGGGCGGGACGGCCCGGAAGGGCCTCGCCCCGGACTCGACCGTCTCACGCAGGAAATCGGCGTAGGCGTGGGCCGAGCCGGCGAGGCTGTGGTGGATCTCCATATGCCGGCGGGCGTTTTCCCCCATCCGGCGGCGCAGGGGCTCGTCCCCGGCCAGGAGACGGAGATAGGCCAGCAGCAGATCCTCTTCGGTGTCGTCGAGCGGCACCTTGGCGCAGCAGTCGGCCGGGATCTCGGCGAAGGAGCCGGTCTCGTTCACGATCAGCGGCTTGCCCATTCCGAGCAGGCGGACCACCGTGCCCGAGGTCTCTCCGGCCGTGGGATGGCGGAGGTTCACGGCCACGTCGCACGCCCGCATGTAGAGCAGGAAGCGGTCGATCTCCAGCCGGCCGGTGACGATGACTCCAGCCCGCAGCTCGGGAGTGAGGACGCGGTCGAAATCGAAATGGGGCGAGACCTCCCCCACGATCAGCAGCCGCGCGCTCGGCACCTCCTGGCGCAGGCGGGCGAAGGCGCGCAGCAGCACCTCGGGCCGCTTGGAGGCGGTGAGAAAGCCGAAGGTCGCCACCACGAAATCCCCCGGCGCGATCTCCAGCTCCGCCCGCGCCGCCGCCTCCGAAATCTCCGGCAACCCTTCGAGGCTCAGGTGATGGGGAATGGTGGCGATCCGCGCCAGGGGGCGCGAGGCGAGCACCCGGTCGCGGGTGGCGTGGTTGTGCACGATCACGCCGAGGCTCGCGTCCACCGCCCGCTCGAACAGCGGATAGCTCCAGGGATCGAGCGGCACCCCGGTCGCCACGCACCGCCGCGCCATGGCCTCCCCGGTCTTTCCATAGGCGTAGCGCATCTCGCGGACATACGCCTCGGGATTTCCCGCGAACAGCGTGAGGTCCCGCACCAGATGATGGATCACATATTCGTGCAGCACCACCACGCCGGGATGATCGATCAGAGTCTTGTAGATCGACGCGTGATAATCCCGGTTGTTGCCGAGCTGATAGAGCACCGTATCGAACCGCCCCGCCGCGAGCAGCCCCGGGAGGGCCTTGTGCCCATGGACGAGGAACCGGGCCGCCAGCCCCGGCTCGGGCCGCACCCCCTCGTCCACAATCAGCTCGATCTCGCAGTGCTCGGCCAGATGCGGCAGCAGCTCGGCGCTGTAGTCCGCGATGCCCGACCTCTGCGGGGGGAGGGGGCTGTAGTAGGCGAGGCGCATGGGAGGTCTTATCTCTACTCTGTCAGATTCCGAGCGCTCGGCCCGCCCGGGCATGAATGCCCGGGCTACGCTACAACCGAAAAGCCGGGTGAACCCGGCTCCTGGAGAAGCGGCTCTGA
>JAICSG010000612.1 GCA_025937035.1 Thermoanaerobaculia bacterium
GCGTCGAGAGTGGTGGTGCCGCCGCGCAGGCTCCCCCCCTCGATCCGCAGGGGAACGTACCCCTCGCCGGCCAGGTATTCGATGCGGGCGCCCAGCCGGCGGAGGGCGTCCACCAGCGGTCCCACCGGCCGCTCGCGAAGCCGGGGAATGCCGTCGAGCCGCCAGAGGCCGGGGACCACCGTGAGGGTGGCCACCAGGAAGCGGAGCATGGTCCCCGCGTTGCCGCAGAAGATCTCGACCTCCCCCTCCGGCCGGCCCTCCGGGGTCAGGCGGACGTCGTCCCCCTCCTGCTCCACCCGGAAGCCGCAGCGGCCCAGGGCTTCGAGGAAGAGGCGGGTGTCTTCAGCGAAAAGCGGGCGCTCGATCACCACCGGCGCGCCGGAGAGGAGCGCCAGGTTGAGGTAGCGGTGGGTGAGGCTCTTCGACGAGGGCACGCGCAGGCGTCCCCGCGTCCGCCGGCCGCTCGGCACGGCGATGGGCTCAGTGGGCGTCGATGATCTCGAAAGAGAGTCCGTCATAACCGAATTCCACCCCCGGTGGGAGAGGATCGTCGTGATCCACCTCGTGGGCCATGTGGGTGAGGATCGTGCGGCGCGGACCGATCCGCTCCGCGATCTCTAGTGCCTCCTCGACGGAAAAATGAGTCGAGTGGGGGCGATGGCGCAGGGCGTCGAGCACCAGGATCTCCACCCCCGCGAGCTTCTGGAAGCTGGTCTCGGGGATCTGGTTGCAGTCGGTCACGTAGGCGAAGCCGCCGATCCGGTAGCCGAAGACCTCCATCTCGCCGTGCCAGACCGGGACGGGGATGAAACGGTGTCCCAGCACCTCGAACGGCTCACGCACCTCGATCAGGTCGAGCTTGGGCTTGCCGCCCCCCTCTTGGCCCGGCTCGAAGACATAGGCGAAGGCTCGGCGGATGGCCCGCAGGGTCTCGGCCGAGCCGTAGCAGGGGATCGCGGCCCGCTGGCGGAAGTTGAAGATGCGGACGTCGTCGAGCCCGAAGATGTGGTCAGCGTGGGAATGGGTATAGACGATGGCGTCGACCCGCGGCAGGCCGAACCGGAGCGCCTGGGCCCGCAGGTCGGTGGGGGTATCGACGAGCACCACGCCGTCGTCCATCTCCAGCTTCAGCCCCGGCCGCCAGCGCTTGTTCTTGGGATTGTCCGAGTTGCAGACCCGGCACGGGCAGCCGATCACCGGAATGCCGGTGGAGGTGCCGCTGCCGAGCATGGTGACGCGCAGAGCCATGGGACCAGGCATCTTAACGCAGCCACTCCACCTCCCGGCTCCGGAACCACGCGTCCAGCAATCTCACCTCTCCACCCTTCACCTTCCAGACCCGCGGCTCATGGAAGTGCCCCAGCAGCAGCACGTCGTGCCCCTCGGCCAGCCGCCGCTCGGCGTAGGCGCGGATGGCCGCCTCGGGGAGGGCCGCGCGGTGCTTGAAATTGGTCTGGGAGAGCCGCCGTTCCGTCGAATGGACCATCCGGTTGGCGAGCGCCCGGGGAGTGGCGCGGACGGCGAGACGGACGGGCGCGCTCTTCGAGAGCCAGCGCCAGAAACGGTATTTCCAGTCCTGGTCGTTCAGCCCGTCGCCGTGGACGGCCAGATAGCGCACGCTCCCCACCTCGAAGGAGGTCTCCAGGGCGACGAGATCAAAAGCGTCGGCGTAGGGGCTGCCGGCGAGGAAGAAGTCGCGGTTCCCTTCCACGTAGTCGATCCGGATTCCTTGCGCCCGGAGGTCCCGCAGGGCGGCGACCACGGCGCGGACGTCCCCGGTCTCGAAGCTCTGGAATCCCACCCAGGCCTGGAAGAGATCGCCCATCAGCACCAGCCGCCGGCACCCTTGATCAGGAAGGGCCCGGAGCTGCTCGACCAGCGGGCCGGCCGGCCCGCCCAGCCCGCTCAGGTGGGCGTCCGCGATGAGGGCGGTCGACATTCAGTTAGACAATCGTCAGCCGGGGCTTCGCCCCGTCCTGCTTGGACACCTCCGCCACCACCGCCTCGGCCACCTGGCGGAAGGCGATGGCGTGGGGTCCCTGCGGGTTCTCGACCGTGATCGGCACGCCGGAGTCGCCGCCGAGCACGATCTGCGGATCGAGCGGGATCGAGCCCAGGAAGCCGGTCCCCAGCAGCTCCGCCGTCCGCTGACCGCCGCCGTGCTTGAAGATGTCGGTGGTCTGGCCGCAGTGGGGGCAGAGGAAGGTGGACATGTTCTCGACGATGCCGATCACCGGCACGTTGACCTTGCGGAACATGGCCAGTCCCTTGCGGGCGTCGATCAGCGCCACGTCCTGGGGGGTGGTGACGATCACCGCGCCGGCCAGCGGGATCTTCTGGGTCACCGTGAGTTGGGCGTCCCCGGTGCCCGGCGGCAGGTCGAGGATCAGATAGTCGAGCGCCCCCCATTCGACGTCGCCCAGCATCTGCTCGATCGCCCGCATCACCATCGGGCCGCGCCAGATGACGGGGGTGTCGGTCTCCAGGATGAAGCCGAGCGACATCAGCCGCAGGCCGTATTTCTCGAAGGGGTAGATGCGGTTGCCGACCACCCGCGGCTTCTGGGTGATGCCGAACATGGTGGGTACCGAGGGGCCGTAGATGTCGGCGTCGAGCAGCCCCACCCGAGCCCCGAGCTGAGCGAGCGTCACCGCCAGGTTGGCCGCCACGGTCGACTTGCCCACCCCGCCCTTGCCGCTGGCCACCGCCACCACGTGCCGCACCTCGGGGATGAGGTTGGAGTCCTGGGCGATCGCCCGCTGGGACGCCTCCTCGCGGGCGGGGGGCTTGACCACGTTCATGTTGACCTGCGCCTTGGCCACCCCCGGGACGGCGCGCACGGCCCGCTCCACCTCGTCGCGCACCTTCTCGCCGGCCGCCGGGTTGTGGGTGGACATCTGGAGGTCCACCACCACCATGCCGGCGTTGGCGCTGACCTGATGCACGAAGCCGAACGAGACGATGTCCCGGCTCATGCCGGGGAACTTCACCGTCTTCAGGGCCTCCCAGACGGCGGATTCGAGATCGTTTGCCATGGTCCAGAGCCTACCACTTTGGCGGATCAGGGCGGCCACATAGGGCCGCCCCTACACCTCCGCTTCCTCCCCCACCTGGAGCCCGGCGGGCCCGGCGATGCGGCGCCGCACCTCGGCCGTCAGCTCCTTCTTCCGCCGCAGACCATAGGCGGCGGTGTCGATCGGCGCGCCGTAGGTGACGGTGACGGTGCCAGGGTGGATCGCGAAGCTGCTCTTGCCCTGGATGGCCCGCGAGCCGCGGATGCCCACCGGCACGATGGGGAGCCCGCTCTTGAGCGCCAGCAGGAAGCCGCCGCGCTGGAACGGCAGGAGGGTGTCGTCCAGCGACCGGGTCCCCTCGGGGAAGAGGAGCATCGAGGTCTTCTGGCGCAGCCGGGCCGACGCCGAGGCGAAGGTCTGGGTGGCGGTGCTGCGGTCGGCGCGGTCGACGGGGATGAACCCGCCGGCCTTCAGGGCCCAGCCGAACAGGGGGATCTGGAA
>JAICSG010000956.1 GCA_025937035.1 Thermoanaerobaculia bacterium
GCCCCCGCCGCGATCATCGCCCGGGCCGTGGCGGCGTCGCGGATGCCCCCGGAGGCCTTGACGCCAATCTTCCCGCTGACCGTCCGCGCCAGGAGGGCGACATCCTCGATGGTGGCTCCCCCTTTGGAGAAGCCGGTCGAGGTCTTCACGAAGTCGGCCCCGGATTCGACGGTTAGGCGGGCGCCGCGGACCTTCTCCTCGTCGGTCAGGAGGGCGGTCTCCAGGATCACCTTGAGGATCAGACCGTCGCGCTCCTTCCGCATCGCTCCCACCCAAGCCGCGAGATCGCCCAGGACCCGGCGGTCGTCGCCGCTCTTGAGCCAGGAGATGTCGAGGACCGTGTCGAGCTCCCCGGCGCCGTCCGCCACGGCCTGGCGGGATTCGGCCCGCCGGACCTCGGGGTGGACGTAGCCGAGCGGGAAGCCCACCACGGTGCCCACCGAGACGGACGTGCCCCGCAGGATCTCCGCCGCCAGGGGGACGTAGACCGGCGGGATGCACACCGAGGCGAAGCCGTGCTCGGCCGCTTCCTGCACCAGCTTCTGCACGTCCGCCTCCGTGGCCTCCGGTTTCAGGAGGGTGTGGTCGATATAGCGGGCGAGATCACTCATTTCTTGCCTCCAGCCGCGGCGCCGCGCCCCTTCCAGCGGGCCCGGCCCAGCTCGACGCCGGTGTAGTAGTGGGTGAGGATCTCGCGATAGGTGTGCCCCCGCTGGGCCATGCCGTAGGCCCCCACCTGGCACATCCCCACGCCGTGGCCGAAGCCGCGGCCGGTGAACAGCCAGCCCGGCTCCGAGCCCTTGGGCGCCAGGCGCTTGGCCGTGAAGAGGGTGTCCGGCACGTCGAGGGTCCAGCGCACGGCGAGGCCGTCCACGTCCATGGTCTGGCCGTTGTCGCCGAAGATCCGGATCGTCCCCACCCGGCCCGAAACGCCCCGCGAGAGGATCTCGAAGCTCTGGAAGCCCAGCCCCGGGAAGCGGGTGTTGACCTGGGTGGCGAGCTGCGAGTCGGTGCGGAAGCGGGTCCAGTTGCTGTAGGGGCTGCTGCGGTCGAAGGCGATGCCGTCGAGGTCGATCTCCTGGGTCGCGGCCACCAGGCGGTCCCCTTCCCAGAAGAGGGTCAGGAGGTCCCCCGGCACCATGGCGAGGGCCGAGCTGTAGAGGCCGTCCCCCTGGCGGCGGAAGGTGGCGAGGCCGGGCGGCAGGTCGTAGGTCTTGTCCATCTTCCCCGAGCGGACGGTGATCTTGCCGTCGGCGGTGGAGAGGAAGGAGACGTCCTCCCGGCGCACCACCCGCAGGAGCTCGGCGAGGGCCAGGAGGGTGCGCTCGATCTCCCCCTCGGTGAGCGGCTGGTCGGGGGGGCCGTTCACCAGGCCGCTCCGCATCAGGTAGGCGGCGCGCCGGCGGTCCTCCGCGCTCCAGTCGGGGGGCGGATTGAGGAGCAGGTACTGCACGTCCTCCGGCGCGAGGAAGAGGCGGGCGTCGAGGGCCAGGTCGAAGGCGGAGGCGATGTAGCGCTGCACCTCCCGGCGGTCGATGCCGGCGAGGCGCTCGCGCGGCGCGGGGAGCCCCGCGAGGAGCGCCAGATGCTCCAGGCGGACCGCCAGCGATTCGGCGGGCGTGGCCGAGCCCGGAGGCGGCGGCAGCAGACGCTGGGTGAAGCCGGCGGGGAAGGAGACCCCGGGGCCCAGGTCCCCCTCGACCCGGGCGATCCCGGCCTCCATGCAGGGGACCGCCTTGAGGTAGGGCTCGTTCTGGAGGGGGAACATGACGTTGACGTCCTCCGTGTGCCCGCCGCAGGTCGAGCTGTAGAGGGCGTTCACCAGCTCCCCCTTGTAGAGGAGCACCTGGCCGGCGGTCTCCCGGACCGCCTGATCGGAGAGCGGGTGCTCGACGGAGAGGCCGCCGTAGACCTGACAGCGGGGAGTGGCGCAGATGTCGTACCCCTCGCGGGAGAACTCCCCCATGTTGCGCAGGGTGTAGGTGCGGGCCGCCACCGCCTGGGCCTTGAGCGCCTCGAGCTGGTTGTAGAGCTCGGGGCCCATCTCGCTCGGCACCACGCCGCGCAGGTAGTCCTCCACCGGCAGCTCGTTGATCAGGTTGAGCGAGCCGCGGTCGTTCAGGAAGACCAGGATCCGCCCGCGGTAGCGCTTCCCCTTGACCCGCACGCCGGGCTCCCCCACCGGGGCCACCGAGAGCCAGCGGCCGTTGTAGACGGTGGCGGTAGCCCCCTCGGTGA
>JAICSG010000365.1 GCA_025937035.1 Thermoanaerobaculia bacterium
CGAGGGCCCGGGCGCCGCCACCTGGCCGGGGACAAGGTCGGTGGCGTTGCTGAGGAAGGCGATCCAGCAGCCGTCCGCGCTGATCCCGAGGCCGGCCCCAAGACCGGCGGGGGAATCGGCATTCGCCGCCGTGGTGGCCGATCCCGCCGTGTGGCTCACCAGGGCGATCGTCCCGGCCGCGCGATCGAAGAGGAACACGTCGGTGGCGGCGTTGGTGTCGACCTGGCCCGGAGCCACGTGGGCGTCGTCGCTGAAGAAGGCGACCGTGCCGCCGTCGGCGCTGATCGCGGGCTGCATCCCCGGGGCGATCCGCCGCGGGGTCCCGGAGAGGCTGTCGTAGAGGAAGACGCCCCCGGCGGCCCCGTCCAGGTCCGTGGCCGCGCTGTCGAAGGCGATCCAACGGCCGTCCGCGCTGATCGCGGGGTCCATGGACCCACCGTTCCCGGCCTTGGCGGCCGGGCCGGCGTGGCTGATCAGGGCGAGGCTCCCGGCCGCGCGATCGTAGAGGAAGACGTCGAGCGAGCCGTTGTCGTCCTGCTGGCCGGGCACGAGGTCGGGGGCGTCGCTGGCGAAGACGAGGAACCGGCCGTCGCCGCTGATCGCCACGCCCTGAACGCCCTGGCCGCCGTTCGTTTCGAGATAGGCCGAGGGGCCGATCAGCGCCGTGGTCCCCGCCACGCGGTCGAAGAGGAAGAGGCGGGCCAAGGAAGAGCCGGCCGGCAGACCCGGCACGAGGTCGGTCGACTCGCTGACGAAGGCGACCCAGCGGCCGTCCGCGCTGAGCACGGCGCCGTCCGCCCCGCGAGAGGACGTGGCGGTGGGCGACGCCGTGGAATGGCTCACCAGGACCGTGGCGCCGGTGACCTGATCGTGAAGGAAGACATCGCTCCCCGTCTTCTCCGCCGGCCCGGTCTGGCCCGCCACCAAGTTGTTGGCCGAGCTGAGGAACGCCACCCAGCGGCCGTCGGAGCTGATCGAGGGAGGAGCGGGATAGACGGTCTGGGCCTGCGCGCCGGACGCGGTCTCGGAGAGCTGCCCCGGGGCGGCCCTGGAGACCAGCTCGATGGGACCGGCCGCGAAGCCGGGGGCGCTTCCACAGAGCAGAGCGAGCGCCCAGCCGCGGAGAAGGGCTTGGGAGAATGCCATGGAGAAAGATGGTAGCAGCTCCGAAAGCCCGTATTCACCGCCCGCCCGCAGGGCGGAATTTGCCCAGCCTGGGGTGTCAACCCCAGGTAGGGGCCCGAAAGATCCCCAAGCCCCGAAGGGCCGGCAGGTCTTTGCCGATCGAGCTCCGGCTGAGGTGTCGGCCCTGCGGGGCTCCGGAAACACGGCGGCCTGCCCACCTGGGGTTGACACCCCAGGCTGAATAAATTCCGCCCTGCGGGCGGGAGCCACCCTTGCACCCAACCCCGCGACAGCATAGAACCTCCCCATGCACGACCTGACCGCCTACCTCCACCTCACCATCCCCCGGGACCTCCGGACCTTCCAGCAGGAGATCGAGCTCTTCCCCAGCGACGACGCCGTCTGGCAAACCTTGCCCGGGGTGACCAATCCGGCGGGGACGCTCGCGCTTCATGTCTGCGGAAACCTGCGGCACTACCTCGGAGCGGTGCTCGGAGGCTCGGGCTACGTCCGGGATCGCGAGGCCGAGTTTCGCCTGCGCGGCATCCCCCGGCACGAGCTCGTCGAGAATCTGCGCGGCACCGAGGAGGTGGTCGCCCGCGTCCTCCAGTCCCTGACCCCCGAAAGCCTTCTGAAGCCCTATCCCGAGCCCATGTACGGAGAAGCTCTGCGGACCGACTGGTTCCTTCTCCACCTCGGGACGCACCTCGCCTTTCACCTCGGGCAGGCGGGCTATCTCCGCCGGATGGTCACGGGAGACGGCACGTCGACGAATCCGATCCGCCCGCAAGTGCTCGCCATGGACCGCTGAACGGAAATCCGTCCCCGCCGGTACGGACGTTGCAATCCTTGATGGATGAAGAAATCTGGGATGGAGGGGCACCCAGGAAGGTCCGGCGCGCCCTTTCCGTCGGCGAATCACCAAGGAGGCACTCATGGCTGTCGATCTCAAACCCCTGGACCAGCAAGTCATCGTGATCACCGGAGCGTCGAGCGGCATCGGCCTCGCCACGGCCCTGGCCGCCGCCGAGAAGGGGGCCAGGCTCGTCCTCGCCGCCCGCGCGGGGCAGGTGCTCGACGAGATCTGCCAGCGCATCAAGGCCGACGGCGGTCAGGCGATCTACGTGGTCGCCGACGTGGGCAAGCGCGAGCAGGTCGAGCACATCGCTGAGGTCGCCATCCAGAAATTCGGCCGCATCGACACCTGGGTCAACGACGCCGGGGTGTCGATCTACGGCCGGCTCGACGAGGTCAGCGACGAGGACAACCGCCGGCTGTTCGACACCAACTTCTGGGGCGTGGTCTACGGCTCGCTGGCCGCCCTCCCCTACCTCAAGCAGCAGGGGGGCGCGCTGATCAACGTCGGCAGCGAGGTCTCGGACGCGGTGGTGCCGCTCCAGGGGATGTACTCGGCATCGAAGCACGCGGTCAAGGGGTTCACGGACGCCCTGCGGGTGGAGATCGAGGACATCGACAAGGCGCCGGTCGTGATCACCCTGATCCAGCCGACGGCGGTCAACACTCCCTATCCGCAGCACGCCCGGAACTACATGGACCAGGAGCCCAAGCTCCCCACGCCGCAGATCGATCCGGAGAAGGTGGCCGAGGCGATCCTCAGCGCGGCGGTCAAGCCCCAGCGCGACGTCAAGGTGGGGAGCACGGCCCATCTCAACACGCTGACCGCCAAGCTCGCGCCGTCGCTCGGCGACAAGATGTCCGCCATGCAGGCCGACCGCCAGCAGTTCGAGCGGCCGCCGCTCAATCCGGAGGGCGCGCTCTACGAGGCCGGCGGCACCGGGCACACCCACGGCGCCGGCGGCAAGAAGGACCAGCCCAACGAGGCACGGCTGAGGGAGGAGTCGAGGGGACCGGCGGGGGCTCGCACGCCGCGGTGAGCGCCGTCGATTGACAAGGTTTTTGCAGGGGCGGCCCCGCGTGGCCGCCCTTACAAAACTTTATTTTCGGCCGGGTTTTCCTGCCGCGCCTTCACACACGAACGTGTCGCGTTCGACCACTCGTACTGATCACCATAGCCCCTGGCGCCGAAGAACGGCCTTCATCCGGCTCTCTGGCGCCGGGGAGTCAGGACCGCCAACGCCACGGCGATGAGGAACAGCACCGGCACGTCACCCCAGAGGTGGCCGCGATGCTGGGGTTGGGCCAGCGCCTGGACAGCCATGATTCCGCCGTGCACCACGCTCGAGCAGACCGTGAACCAGATCAGGCTGAGGCTCTCGAGCGGATTCCGGACCGCCAGGATCAGGAAGACGCCCAAAGTCGCGTAGATTCCGACGATCATCAGGGGGTAGTCGGAATAGCCCGTGTGCCACGTCCAGCCGGAAGGCCAGAAGATCATGAGCGGATAGACGCCCAAGATGGAGAGGATGCCAACGACGACCAGCACGACCTTCAGAGCCTGGAGACGAGTCGCATCGCTCATGGTTCTCTCCTTATCCTTACCTTAACCATCAACGCTCCGGCAGATCCATGTCCCTCACCAGCACGGCGCCGTCGGACACTTTCGCCGTGCTCCCTTGGGACGCCACCGCAGAAACGAAGAGCGAGCGGACGATCTCAGAGTCTGAGAAGCGGGCGGGAGAGAAGGAGCGGGCCGGGTCGAGGAACAACTTTATGCAGGGCAGCATAATGCTGGTCCGCATAATTCTACTTTGTCAGATTGTCGGCCGGAGTCTGCCGCCCCTTCGGGGCTGACCCTCACTCCCCAACCCTCTTCTCCCAGCCTCCCCCCCTTCCCGACGGGAGAGAGGGGCTCAAACCCCGTCTCCAACGTCTTTCTCCCTCTTCTCCCGTCGGGAAGGGGGAGGCTGGGAGAAGAGGGCCGGGGTGATGAGGGCCAACCTGCCGAGCACGCCAATCGGACAACGCGGAGATAATGACCGCCTTCCAACGCTATGCCGGGCAGGAATCCCCCGCCCCGATTTCCTGTTACCATCCTGGGGATCTTCCGCCCTTTTTGCGCCATAATCACACCATGCCACTCGCCAGCTTCCACCCCGCCGTCGCCTCCTGGTTCGAGAAGCGCTTCGGCTCGCCGACCGAGCCGCAGGCGCGCGCCTGGCCGGAGATCCAGGCCGGCCGCCACACCCTGATCGCCGCCCCCACCGGCTCGGGGAAAACGCTCGCCGCCTTCCTGGCCGCCATCGACGATCTCGTCCGCCGGGCGCTCCTGGGGGACGGGCTGCCGGACGAGACGGCGGTGGTCTATGTCTCGCCGCTCAAGGCGCTGTCGAACGACGTCGAGAAGAACCTGGAGGAGCCCCTGGCGGGGATCCGCCGCGAGCTGGTGGCGATGGGCCTGCCGGACGTCGAGATCCGCACCCAGGTACGCACCGGGGACACCCCGGCCTCCGTCCGGACCGCGATGGTCAAACGCCCGCCGCACATCCTGGTCACCACGCCGGAGTCGCTCTTCATCCTCCTCACCAGCGAGGGGGGGCGCGGCATGCTCAAGAACGTCCGCACCGTGATCGTGGACGAGATCCACGCCGTCGCGGATGACAAACGAGGCTCTCACCTCTCCCTCTCCCTGGAGCGCCTGGAAGCATTGACGGGCGGCCTCGTCCGCGTCGGCCTCTCCGCCACCCAGAACCCCATCGAAGAAGTCGCCCGCTTCCTCGTCGGCGCCGGCAACGTGGCCCCGGACGGCACCCCGCGCTGCGTGATCGTGGACGCCGGCCACGGCCGCCGTCTGGACCTCCGCGTCGAGGTGCCACCCTCTTCGCCGCTCGAGGCCGTGATGCCGATGGAGGTCTGGGCGGAGATCTACGACCGGCTCTCCGCCCTCATCGCCGAGCACCGGACCACCCTGATCTTCACCAACACCCGGCGGATGGCCGAACGGGTCACCCGCCATCTGGCGGACCGCATCGGGCCCGAGCGGGTGGCATCCCACCACGGCAGCCTCTCGAAGGAGCATCGGCTGGAGA
>JAICSG010000066.1 GCA_025937035.1 Thermoanaerobaculia bacterium
AGAAGTAGGTCTCGGGATAGAGCCCGTAGAAGGCGTACCCTTCGGGGACGGAGACCTCGACCGTTCCGGGGAGCTCGTGCGCCAGGAGATCGTCCAGGGCCTGCCCGATCGGCGCCGTGGCGAACCGCGCCGCCTCTCCTTCCGGGAGAGCACCGAAGGTCCGGAAAGAGGGGAGCAGAACCCCGGCGACCGCCCGGGTCAGGCGCGCCGCCGCCTCCCCCACCGGGCTCGGCCGCTCCTCGCCGTTCCGGGCCAGCTGATCGTCGAGCAGCCCCTGCTCGAGCTCGCCGGCCTCGATCAGCAGGCCCGCCAGGATCGCGTGCCGCTCGATCCTCGGACGGGTGGTCACCAGCCGTTCCAGGCCGGCGCGGATCGCCGCGATCTTCTCTCGGGGGTCCTCGACCCGTTTGGCGTCGCCGTAGACGAGCATGGGCATCTCAGCGTGGATGCAAACGGCGGACCGGAAATCTCCGGCCGCGATTATTGACATGTCAACTATCGACCTCTACAATCATCGCCATGGAGAAGGAGATGAGCCAGTTGCAGCGGGAGATCCGGCAGGGAAAGCCCTTCCGCTCGCGTGGCCAGGAGGTGGTCGTGGCATTGCTTCGCACGGCGGATCTGATCCGGCGCACCGTGGGCCGGGTCCTGGAGCCGCATGACATCACTCCCCAGCAGTACAACGTGCTCCGCATCCTGCGCGGCGCGGGCGAGCAGGGGTTGCCCACCCTGGAGATCGCCGAGCGCATGATCGAGCAGGCCCCCGGGGTGACCCGGCTGCTCGACCGCCTGGAGGTGAAGGGCCTGGTGCGCCGCCAGCGCTGCGCCCAGGACCGGCGGCAGGTGCTCTGCTGGCTCACCCCCGCCGGGCTCGAGCTGGTCGAGCGGCTGGACGAGCCGGTCGACTCCGCCGACGCCGAGGCGGTCGCCATGCTCACTCCCGAGGAGCAGGAGAAGCTCCTCCGGATGCTGGACGCGGTCCGCTCCGGCTCCGCACCCAGGTAGACAAATTTTTTTGGTCAAAAGGTTGAACCGACAACCTTTAACCCGACACTCATCCCCAAGGGGAATTGAATCTCAGGAGGAAACGCCAATGAATCGCAAGCTCTTCGCCGCCGCCGTTCTCACCACCCTCGCCGCCCTGCCGCTGCGGGCCGACAATTTCGCCATCGACCCCAACCATTCCGAGGTCTCGTTCCAGATCCGCCATATGGTCAGCCAGGTGCGGGGCCGGTTCAACGACTTCAACGGGACGGTGCAGCTCGACCCCAAGAACCTGCCCGCCTCCTCGGTCGAGCTCCACATCAAGGCGGCCAGCATCGACACCAACGTGCCCGACCGCGACAAGCACCTGCGCTCGGCCGACTTCTTCGACGTCGAGAAGTACCCCGAGATCACCTTCAAGAGCGAGTCGATCAAGCCCGCCGGCAAGGACACCTACAACGTCACGGGCACGCTGACCATGCACGGGGTCAGCAAGAAGGTCACCCTGCCGGTGACCTACGGGGGCCAGGCCAAGGACCCCTGGGGTGGCACCCGGGCCGGCTTTCAGACCGCGACCACTCTCGACCGCAAGGAGTATGGGATCGTCTGGAACAAGGCGCTCGACGCCGGTGGCGCCCTCCTGGGCGACGACGTCAGCATCGCGATCAACCTGGAGACGGTGAAGAAGGACGCCGCCGCCAAGGGCAAGTAAGCGATCGCCCATCCCCGCGCGGATCGCGCCCCCGGGAATTCTGAAGGAGCCCTCCCGGGGGGCGTCATTCCCCTCGCATCCGCCGCGCGGGCCCTCCCTTTTCACGTCTGAGAATTTCGGAGGGCGGACGCCGCCCACCGAGATCCCCATCCGAGATCTCGCGGGGCGGCCGCCGCCCTTCGAGGCCCCGCGGAAAAATCTCGGAGGGCAGCCATCGCCCACCGAGATCCCGAACGAGATTCTCGTTGGGCAGTCGTCGCCCTCCCAGATCCCAGATGGAAATCTCGTTGGGCAGTCGCCGCCCTCCGAGATCCCGAAGTAAAATCTCACTGGGCAGCCGCTGCCCTCCGAGATCCCGGACCGGAATCTCGCGGGGCGACGGCCGCCCTCCGGGGAGCGATCGCGCGCGAGCCCTGGGTCCTCCGCGCCCCTTCTTCCTGTATACAGGCGGTCATGAAAACCAACGCCGCCCGCCTCCTCGACTCCATGGAAATCCCTTACGAGCTGCGCGACTACGAGGTCGACCCCGACGACCTCGCCGCGGAGTCCGTGGCCCGCAAGATCGGGCTCCCTCCCGAGCAGGTGTTCAAGACCCTGGTGGCGCGGGGGGATCGCACGGGAGTCCTGCTCGCCGTGGTGCCGGGGGACATGGAGCTGGACCTGAAGGCGCTCGCCCGCCTCTCCGGCGACCGCAAGGCCGAGGTGGTGTCGCTCAAGGAGGTGCAGCCGCTGACCGGCTACGTGCGGGGCGGGGTCACCGCCCTGGCCGGCAGGAAGGACTACCCCGTCTTCGTGGACGAGACGGTCGAGCTGTTCGACGTGATCTCGGTCTCGGCCGGCACGCGGGGGACCCAGATCCTGCTCGCGCCGGCCGACTACCTGCGGGCCACCCGCGGCACCGTGGGGGCGATCGCCAAAGAGAAGGAGGGATCGTAGTATATTGTCAGTGCTGCATAGATCCGTCCGATTGATCCGTCAGGATAGCGCGCGGCCATGCCCAACCCCTCCCCTCCCCTGACCGCCCACGAGCTGATGCGCCAGCTGGGATTCAAATTCCCCACCGGGGCCGTCCTGGAGCCCACCTCCGCCTCGCGGGCCCCGGCGCCGCGCTTCGAGGGGCCGCTCGCCCTGGCGACCCGCGCCGCCTCGACCCGGCGGATGCTCCATGTCACCAACGGCGACAGCGCGGCCGGATCGCTCCGCCTCTCCGGGATCTCCGGCGACGTCTCCGTCACCGCCGACGTGCTGCACGAGGGACCGGCCCCCGGCGGCCTCCCTCCAGAGCGCTGGCGGAAGGTGCGCGCCCGCTATCTCGCCGAGAGCGGCTACGACGACTACGACTCCTGCCTGGCCCGCCTCACCCGCTGGGACCACACCGTGGAGGACTACCGCTCCTATGACGAGGTGGTCCTCTGGTTCGAGCACGACCTCTTCGACCAGCTCCTGCTGATCCGCGCCCTGGACGGCTTCGCCGGCCGCAATCTCGGGGGCACGGAGCTGTCGCTGATCTGCATCGGCGAGTTTCCGGGCGTGGTCCCCTTCCACGGCCTGGGCCAGCTCACCCCCCAGCAGATGGCGACCCTGTGCCCCAAGCGCCAGCGGGTCTACGAGGGGCAGAAGCTGCTGGCGCGGGACGCCTGGCGGGCCTTCTGCTCGCCGGACCCCACGGGGCTGGAGGCGATCCTGGCCCGCGACACCTCCCCCCTGCCGTTCCTCGCCGGAGCGCTCCGCCGGCACCTGGAGGAGCTCCCCTGGACCACCGACGGCCTCTCGCGCTCCGAGCGGCAGATCCTGCTGGCGCTGCGCCAGGGGGCCGGCACCTTCGAGGAGGCCTTCCGCGCCACTCAGGGGATGGAGGAGCGGGTCTATATGGGGGACCTCTCCTTCCACCGCATCCTGCGCGAGCTGGCCGCGCCGCCACGGCCCCTGCTCCGCTTCGAGCCCGCCATGGGCGCCCCCTCACGCGCGCAGCGGGTCGCCCTCACCGCCACCGGCCGCGAGGTCCTGGAGGGGCGGGACGACTGGGTGGGCATCCGCGGCATCGACCGCTGGCTGGGCGGCGTCCACCTCCAGGGGGTGGAGGCGGCCTGGCGCTGGGAGCCTGAAACGGGACGGCTGGTCCGGCCGTAGGAAGGGTTGAAGGGGCTCGTGGAATAGCGCCTCGGTCCCCCTTCGTTTTCTTCCAGCAGCATCCCGGAGGCCAACACCCATGCATTCACACCTGGCGCGATTCTGGACCCGAGCTCTCCTCGGTCTCGCTTTGCTCCTCGGTTTCGCGGCGCTCCCCGCCGCCGCCCGGTCCCAATCCATCCTCGACGACGAGCAGTTCCGCGCCGAGCTCCGGCAGGGGCTCGACCGCCTCTACGACATGGACTACGACGGCGCCAACGCCGCCTTCGCCGAGATCGAGAAGCGCTACCCGGACCACCCCGTCGGCCCCTTCCTGCGCTCGCTCCACCCCTGGTGGGAGATCCTGGTCGATCCCGACGACGACTCGCACGACGATGCCTTCTTCGACTCGATGTCCGAGGTGATCAAGCGCTGCGACCACCGCCTGCGGCGGGACCCGCAGGACCTCGACGGCATGTTCTTCAAGGCGGGCGCCCTGGCCTTCCGCGGCCGGCTGTACACCGACCGCAAGAGCTGGCTGCGGGCGGCGCTGGACGGCCGCAAGGCGCTCCAATTACTGGAGGGGGTCCGCAAGCGGGACCCCGAGAACCCCGACCTCCTGCTGGGGGTCGGCCTCTTCGACTATCTG
Source organism: Thermoanaerobaculia bacterium (assembly GCA_025937035.1). Lineage (GTDB taxonomy): Bacteria > Acidobacteriota > Thermoanaerobaculia > Multivoradales > UBA5704 > DATARR01. The sequence continues at coordinate 4,455 of JAICSG010000066.1, forward strand.
GCGGACGTGGCGCCGCACCAGTATCCGGTCCTCAAGCCGTTCACCCGCTTCTTCCCCCAGGGGAGCCGCGCGCGGGGGCTCGCCGAGATCGCCGAGGCGGTCGAGAAGGGGCACTTCGTGCAGGCCGAGGCGGCGTTCTGTCTGGTACAGATCAACTACATCTTCGAGCACGACTACGCCACCTCGCTCCACTACGCCCGCTGGCTGCGCGACCGCTATCCGGACAACGCGGTCTTCCACGTCTATGAGGGGCGGGCCCTCGCCCAGCTCAACCTCTGGCAGGACGAGCACCAGGACCTCCTCGACGTGCTGTCACGGCAGTCCGAGGGGAAGACCGGCTATCGCGGGGACGTGATCCAGCAGGCCCTCTACGTGCTGGGGCGGGACGACGTGCGGTGGCGGCAGTTCGGCGAGGCGGTCCCCGTGCTCTCGCGGCTGGAGGGGCTCCCCACGCGCAGCAGCGCCGACCAGGAGTACAAGGCCTACGGCCGCCTCTACCGGGGCATGGCACTGGACGCCCTCGGCCGCCGCGACGAGGCGGTCTTCTGGTACAACCGGGCCCTCTCGGCGAGACCGCCCAGCCAGGTCCGCGACAAGGCGCGGGACTACCTCAGGGCTCCGTATCCGGGGTGACCGGGCGCCGCCAGAAGAAGTAGATCAGCCCGCCGGCGACCAGGGCGATGGCGCCGGCGATCAAATTCTCTACCTTGGCGCTCGCCGCGAACACCACGCAGAGCAGGGCGGCGGCGATCGGGATCGCCGGCCCGCCGGGGAGCCGGACCACCGCCTCCCGAGGGAGCTTGCGCCGTAGCACCGGCACCGCCAGGGCGGTGCCGAAGTAGGTGGCCAGCCGCGCCACGGTCGACAGGGTGGCGAGCGCCTCGAAAGAGCCGGTGAAGGCGAGCGGCAGGGCGATGGCGGTCTGCAGCACGACCGCCGCCGCGGGCGTCCGGTACTTCGGATGCAGAGTCGCCAGGAAGCGCGGCCCGAAGCCGTCCCGGGCCAGGGCATAGAGGTAACGGGGACCGGAGAGCACGGTGTTGCCGTTGGTGCCGAGGATCGAGATCACCCCGCCCACCGTCATCAGCAGGCCCCCCCAGGGGAGGAACCGCGCCGCGGCGTCCGCCAGCGGGGTCTGCGAATTCACCACGCCGGGGAGGGTCCCCAGGGCCACCCACTGCACGGCCGAGTAGATCAGGGTGACGATGACGATCTGGGTGATGAGGGCGAACGGCACGTCCCGGCGCGGGTTCTTAAACTCTCCGGCCGGCGCCGCCGTGTTCTCGAATCCAGCATAGGCGTAGAGGAGCAGGAGCACGGCGTCTCCCAGGCCGCCCGCTCCCGGCTTCGGGGTCACCGAGGTCGCGAGGCTGGGCGAGACGTAGAAGACCCCCACGAAGATGAAGACCAGGAGCGGCAGCGTCTTGGTGATCGCCAGGAAGACCGCCGTGCGCACCCCCGACTTGACGCCGATGACGTTGATCCAGGTCAGCAGGAGCACGGGAAGGATGATGGCGAGCGCCTTCCCCGTCCCTACGTTGGCCTCCGGCCAGAGATAGCCGACCGCCCGCGCGAACCCCACCGACAGCGAGGAGACCGAGGCGACCCGGGCCAGCCAGGTCATCCACCCCACCTCGAAGCCGGCGAGCTCGCCGAACGCCTCGCGGGTGTAGACGTAGGCGCTCCCCGGGCGGTCGAAATAGCTGCCGGCCTCGGCGAAGCAGAGCACCAGCAGGAGCACCGCGATGCCGGCCAGCACCACCGCCCCCACGCTCGCCCACCCCAGGATGGCCGCAGCCGCCGCCGGCAGCAGATAGACGCCGCTGCCGATGACGTCGTTGACCGAGAAGCCGACGATCTCCCACCGGGAGATGGCCCGGCGCATGGCGATCTTCTGAGGAGGGGCGCTGGAGTCGATCAAGCCCCGCGATGGTACCCGAAATTCAGTGCCGGATGACCGGCCATCTGGACCAGTCGTTCCGGTAGGGCAGGAAGTCGCGATCGGAGCACCGCAGGTGGGAGTCCTGGACGTTGAAGCGGAGGATCAGGTTGCCCTGGCTGACATTTCCAATACCGTGAATCTTACATTCGGTCCACAGCGTGTCGCGATTAACAATAATAAATGGCTCCCAAACAGAAGCTCTCCGAACGACGAATACATAGACGAGATCAGGGGTTCTCATCGCCTCGAGCTGACGGAGAGAAACACTGAACTGCGCGGAGTACCCGTCCCTCTGGGGCTGCGCGGTCGCGGTCTTGACCTGCACTCGCCAGAGCTGACCGCCCTCATCCTTGATGACGAAGATGTCTTCACCGACATCCACCTCTGGAAAGGCAACGTTCCAGCCCCTCCAGAGAAACTCCGCCATCGCCGCCATCTGACCCGCGCGACCTACATAGAGGTTTCGTCTTTGGGACATGAAGGCGGTCAGGCGGCGGCGTGGGATTCGAAGAAGACTTCGTGATCAACCGGGTCAACAAAGGTGAAACCGCCTAGTTCTTGGATCTGCTGCTCGGTCAGCCCCGTCAGGAGCATGACGACCTGAGCCCACATGAGGTCCCGCATCAGCGAGAAATCCCACAGTCGCTCTGCCTCAAGGAATACACCTTTGGGACCGCGCGACCAACCGGAAAATCGCGCCTCAAGCATCATCCGAGTCTCGGGAGTCAACCGGAACGTAGCCCCGTTCCCCTGCTCTCCCACCGCGACCTCGATCATGACAGCACCTCCACCGACAATCTTACCACGATCCGGGGCCCTATCCGGTACGCCTACCCGCGATTTACACCTCGATCCTGGCGCCAGCCGTCTCGGGCAACGTCCACACCCACAGCCCCGCCAGGGCGGCGAAGCCGGCGGCGAGGGCCACCCCTCCGGCCAGCCCCCAGCGGCCGGCGACCCCGGTGATGACCAGCGGCGCCAGGAACTGCACCCCGCGGGTGACGTTCATGATGATCGACATCGCCGATCCCCGCACCCGGGTCGGGAAGAGCTCCGAGAAGTAGGGGCCGTAGCAGGACCAGGTCCCCGTCCCCACCCCGGCCACGAACATGAAGGCGAGCCCTACGGCCGGCCGCGAGGCGACCAGACCCCAGAGCAGGGTCACCATCACCAGCCCCACGGCCGTGATCGCGCAGTAGAGCGCGAAGGCGAGACGGCGGCCGATGATGTCCGAAACCCAGCCGAAGCTTAAGTATCCGAGAAGCGAGCCGGCGACGAAGGTCAGCGTCCACCACCCCGAGCCGAAGATCGACAGCCCCCGCGCTTTCTGGAGATAGCGCGGCAGCCAGGAGATGGCGAACCAGTAGGCCGACATGTTGAGGAGGGTCAGAAGGAAGGCCTTGGTGAAAACCCCTGCGAGGTCCGGCCCCACGAGCTGTGCCAGGATGGGCGTCCGAGCGTGGGGGGCCTCCCCCGCCCGCAGCTGCCGCCGGTGCTCCAGCCAGAGGTCCGACTCGGGAACGCGGCCCCAGACCAGCAGGGCCAGGATCGGCGCCGCGGAGAGGAGGAAGACCGTCCGCCACCCCAGGACGGGCGCCACGAAGGAGCCGACGATGGTGGCCAGCCCCAGCCCGGACGGGGCACCGGTCTGGGCGATCGCGCCGTACTTTCCGCGCAGAGCCGGAGGGATGGTCTCCCCCAGCATCGCCTGCCCCGCCCCCCAGGAGCCGCCGACGCCCAGGCCGACGAGCGCCCGGGCGGCGAGGAGCCAACCGAAGCCGGGCGCCATGGCGCAGGCCGCGTTGCCCAGCGAGAAGGCCGCGATCGACACCGCCATCGCGAGCCGCCGCCCCAGCCGGTCGCTCATCCAGCCGAAGAGGAGCCCACCGACGCCGGTCATCCCCACCCCCACGGCGGTGAGCGTGGCGAGGTCCCCCTCGGATGCTCCGAAGGCTTTCTGGATGGGGGGCAGCAGGAACGTGAGGAGGGTCAGGGAGTAGAATCCCGTGCACCAGATGCCCCAGGCGGCGGCGAGAATCCATCGATGCGCCGCGATGAGGCGGTCGTGGTCGCTGAGACGCGCGGGGGATTGGGACACCGTGAGCAAAGCCTGGACATCCTACCCGGGTTTGACCAGAAATTGGGAATGAGATCCGCCGGCCTGATCGGCCTCCTCATAGCTCTCGCCGTCGTGGCGCTCGCCATCCGCTCCGCCCCTCCGGCGGGCGATCCGCGACAGGAGATTCTGCGGCTCGTCAACGCCGAGCGGCAGAAGGCGGGCTCGCCGCCGCTCCACCTCTCACCCGAGCTCACCCGCGCCGCCCAGACGCACGCGGCCGAGGTCGCGGCGCGGGGGTCCCTGAAGCTGCGGGCCGGCTCCACGGAGGAGATGCGCGAGCGGCTGAAGCAGGCCGGCTATCAGGCCCATGCCTGGACGGAAAGCCTGGCGGCCACCTCCGGCGATCCCGCGACCCTGTTGCGCGACTTCCGGCAGAACGATCCGGAGAGCTACCGCAAGCTCCTGAGCCCGGAGTACATGGACCTCGGGATCGGCCTCGACCGGATGGACGGGACGCCGCTCTACGCGTTCCTCTTCGCCGTGCCGCAGGAGGGCTACTTCGCGCGCCGGACGGCGGGGCTGCACGACCTCGCCCAGGTGCGGGCCGCGATGCTGGCGCGGGTCAACGCCGCCCGCAAGGGGTGGGCCTACCCCCTGCGCGCCAATCCCAAGCTCGACTTGGCGGCCCAGCGCCATGCCGAGGACATGCTGGCCCGCCACTACTTCGCCCATGAGAGCCCCGAGGGAAAGACCGTGCGCGAGCGGGCCCGCACCGCTGGCTACGACTGGCGGGTGATCGGAGAGAACATCGCCGAGGGGCAGTTTTCGGTCGACGAGGTGATGGACACCTGGATGCAGAGCCCGCCCCATCGGCGGAACATCCTCGACCGCGATTTCAAGGAGTTGGGCGTCGGCCTCGCCTTGGGAAAGAGCGACGGCGGCTGGCGGGTGGTGTGGGTGCAGACGTTCGGCTGGGACGGCCAGCCGTACAAGCCAAAGCCCGGGCCTCAGTGAACGTGCCGCTTGCCCGCTTCCTGGATCAACCCCTCGATCGCCGCGTGGTCGGGCGCCTCCGGCTCCAGGGCGAGGTAGCACGCCAGGTCCTCGATCCCCCGCTCCGGGTCCCCCCAGCGCAGGGAGAGCAGGCCGCGGTCCCGCCGGGCCCCCACGTCGTCCGGATCGAGCAGCAGCACGCGGTCGAGGGCGCCGATGGTGCGCAGCATCTCGCCGCGGTGGAGGTAGATCCGCCGCAGGTTGTTGAGCATGCGGATCAGGATGTGGCGCGGGCCCGCGGGCTTGAGCAGGCGGGGATCGAAGGCCAGCGTGCCGCCGCTCAGACGGTCGAGCATCGCCCGGCAGTCCTCCTGGGTGAGCGGCCGGCCGCGGTCGAAGGGGTCGAAGAGGAGCTGCGGCCGCTGGGAGTGGCGCAGCAGGAAGTGCCCGGGGAAGCCCACGCCGTCGAGCGGCACCCCGGCCCGGCGGCCGACCTCCATGTGGACCAGCGCCAAGGTGATCGGAATCCCCAGGCCCCGGGCGAGCACCTCGTTCAGCAGGCTGTTGCGGGGGTCGTAATAGTCCTCGGCGTTGCCGCGCAGCCCCACCTCGTCCGCCAGATAGCCGGCGAGGGCCCGTACCCGTTCGAGATCGCAGGCGGCGGGCTCCAGCCGGGGACGCAGCCGGTCGGCCATCTGGTCCAGCCGGGCCAGCCAGGGGGCCGGATCGAGCCCCGGCTGCTCCTCGGCGGCGATCCACAGCGCCGCCTCGGCGAGGTCGATCCGCTCGTCCGGGAGACGGGCAATTTCTGCAAAGCGCACGCGGGGAATCGAGGTCGTGTCCATAGGCCATCCATGAAAAGGATCACGGATCGATTTCGATTCCCAACCGCGCGAAGATTGTATGGTTTCAGGGACGATTCCGTCCCCGGGAGGAGACCGCCATGGACCCCATCCACGTAGGCATCCTGCTCTTCGACAACGTCGAGGTGCTCGACTTCGCCGGACCTTTCGAGGTCTTCTCGCGCACCCGCCTGCAGCCGGGCGTCGAGACCCGGCGCTCCGAGGAGGGGGCGCCGTTCCAGGTCTTCACGGTGGCCCGGACCCGCGATCCCATCACCGCCACCGGCGGCCTCACCGTGGTCCCCCGCCACGGCTTCGCGGACGCCCCCCGGATCGACCTCCTGGTGATCCCGGGCGGGTTCGGCACCCGGCGGCTGCTCAACGACGAGGAGACCCTCGGCTGGATCCGCCGCACGGCCGCGGCGGCCCGCCAGGTGACCTCGGTCTGCACCGGCTCCCTCCTGCTCGCCAAGGCCGGCCTCCTGGAGGGGCGCCGCGCCACCACCCACTGGGCCTCTCTGGACCTCCTCGGCTCGCTGGGCGCCGGCGTCACCGTGGAGCGGGACCTCCGGGTGGTCGACGACGGGGTGATCACCTCGGCCGGCGTCGCCTCCGGGATGGACATGGCCTTCTACATCGTCGAGACCCTCTTCGGCCGCGCGGTGGCGGACGAGACGGCGCGGTACATCGAGTACCGGCGCTAGGCCCTCTGGGATCAATCCCGGCATCTTCCTTGCTATCCCCCCCATATCGCAGGGCGCGACGGGCGCTCTCTCCTGAGTACCCACCGCGTTGAGTCGGTTTCTGTCAACTTTTGAAGGCCGACGATTCTCTTTTTGAGCGAGGTGGGGTACCATGAGTGACCAGCACGCAAATCTTGGAATTGACGCCTCGGTAATCTGGTTGTCATGGGTACGAGACCGTGAGCCCTCCGAGGCGCCGCGGTCGAGCAAGGAGATCCAGATGACTGAAAGAATGACGCTTCCCGTCCTGCCGCTGAGGGATTTCGTCCTCCTGCCG
>JAICSG010000269.1 GCA_025937035.1 Thermoanaerobaculia bacterium
GCCGCCCTCAAGGCCAATCCCCTGCTCCAGCGTGAATACGGAGACGCCCTCGCCGACGCCCGGCTGGACGCGGGGGCTGTGAGCCCGCGCCCGCGTCAGCTCTGAAGCGGCGGCCCGGGATCGCCTTCCTCCGCGGTCTCCTGAAGCCGCGCCACCATCTCCTTCCGCCGCCGGCCGAGCCGCCGGGTGCGGTAGAGCATGAAGGCGATGAACGCGTACAACGCCCCGACGCTCGCGTAGGTGGCCGTATCCTCGTACGGCTTGCCGTGGACGAGATTCCCGGTCCAGGCGACCCCCACGAGCAGCGCGCCGATCGTGATGGTGAAAAGGAGAGCCTCCAGGCTCCGCCGCGTATCGAAGATCTCGAGCTCGTTGAGGTCGAGCTCTTCCCGCTTGCGGTAGGCGTGGGCATACAGGAGGAAAAAGATCACCGAGACGGCGACGAAGCCCGCGCCGTAGATCGACATCATCACGGGGACGTGCTCGGGCCGGATCACCTTCTCGACCGTGCCGTCCGGCAGCCGGACCGTCTTGGGGGCCCCGAGCAGCCGGTTCACCATGGTGCCGACGAAAAACTTGAGTGGAAAGACGAAGAACAGCACCACGAAGAGGAGGGCGCCGGTCAGCGCGACCGTCGGCGGGTCCTCCAGCCCATAGCGCCGGAAAAAGACGAACTGCCGGTACCAGAGGGTATACAGGATGAAAAACGTGAGGGCGAACCCGGCGAACCCCCGCATCGTCTCGAACAGCTCTCCCGAGGTCTTGGGAACCTCCAGGGCCACGATCAGCAGGGTGATCGCGAAGCCGAAGACGGCGTCGCTCAGCCCCTCCAGACGGGAGATCTCGCGGCTGCGCCAGCGGAACTCGTGAGGCTTGTAGGTGTGGTGACCGATCAGTTTTTCACGGAGCATGCGAAACCTTCTCCCGTTGCAGAATTCCGATCGTTTCGAGATCCCCGAGATATTCCGCGACCTCCGGCAACGGCACCGGGCCGTAGATGGCGGCGAGGGCGTCCCGGATCTCCCGCACCGAGCGCCGGCCGTCCACGAGGTTCAGCGCCTCGTAGGCGTATTCTCCACCTCCACCCCAGAGGCCGGTCCGCTTCAGCAGCGCGGGCGCCGCGATCCCCTTCTGGGAAATGTGATCCTGGAAATAGTCGTAGCCGAAGCCGCCCATCGGTCCCTTGGGCTCGGGCGCGCGGCGATAAACGACGTCCGCGGTACCCGTCAATTTCCTTTCGGAAATCCCCACCAGCCGCCGCAGCAGCGCGAGGTGATCGTCCGCGCTCTTCCGTGCTCCCGGGGGAACGGCGGCGAAACGGTTGATCGAATCCACGATCGCCGCCTCCTGGGCGAGGTGGAAGCGCAGAAGATTGTCCGCCTCGGCTCCCTCCCCCATCGCCCGCAGGCGTTCGCTCCGCGCCAGCGCGTCGGCGGTCCGCTCCAGGCTGTCGCGGCGGACCACCTCCCAGAGCGCCGGCACCTGGTTGGCATCGAGCCCCGCCAGATACCACGCGCTCGTGGCGCCGATGAAGGCGGCGCGCATCAGCTTGGTGGGATCGATGTTGGCCACGCCGTCCGCGTGGGTGTGGATGTAGCGGTCCGGCCAATCGTTCAGATAGATCGCCGGCACCCGCCACGACCCCTCGCTCCAGACCTGATGATCGCTCCCCTCGGTGAAGTCGACGAATTCGGCCTGGAGCGCCCGCTTGCTCCCTTCCGGGTCGACCAGCGGATAGGGCGCCTCCCCGGTGGCCGCCAGGGCATAGGACTGCTCGTTGACGAAGCGGCCGAAGGCGGCCCCCACGTCGTTCACGAAGGTCGGCAGGCTCTTGGGGGAGCGGGTGACGTGGAAGACGGCCTTGGTGATCTCGGCGTCCCCGCCCACCATGTCCATGTGGATCACGGCCAGGGCCCGGGCCGCGAGGTCCGGACGGGCGTTGAGCAGCGAGGTGGTCCCCTCGATCTCCGGCGGCCAGACGAAGCGGAGGGTCCGGCGCGGCGGCGCCAATTTCCCCTCGCGGACCAGCTTCGCCAGCGTGCGGCCCACCTCCAGGATGGTGGCGCAGCCGCTGGCGTTGTCGTTCGCCCCCGGCCGCTGGTGGTCGAGATGGCAGGAGAGCACGACCTCGTGCTGCCGGTCGGCGCCCGGGATCACTCCGGTGGCGATGCTGTAGGCGCCAGGGTGCTGGCCGGCCTTGACGCTCGCCCGCAGCCGCACCGTCTGGCCCGCGGCGAGGCGCTCCTGCCAGGCCCGGGCAGCTTTCAGCGAGACCATGAAGGCGAAGGTCCTGGGAGCCGGGAAGGTGTCGAGGTGCCCCCAGCGGACGAGGTTCTCGTCCTCCTTCCACCAGCCGGTCACCTGGTTCTGCGCGTAGGAGACGATGCCGGCGGCGCCCAGGCGGTCCACGGCCAGCTTGTAGACGGCGCCCGGCTGGGAGGAGGTGAGCACGAGCTTGCCGCGCACCTCCTTGCCTTGATAATCCCCCTCGGCCGTGCCGGCGCCCACGTCCACCAGCTCGGCCGCGGCCTCGCCGCTGGCGCTGTCCTGAGCGAGCACGATGGGCCGCGCCTCCCAGGAGGCCACCCGCTCGGCGTCCACCCAGGAGCCGCCCTCCTGGCGCTGCTCCCAGAGCTCGGCGAAGTCCACGTCCCAGGCCGGACGCGACCGCTGGGTGCCGTAGAAGACGGCGCCGTCGGCCGGCAGCTCCAGGATCTCCACCTCGGAGAGGCCGTACTCTTTCGCCCGGTCCCGCACCCGCTCCGCCGCCGCGCGGAACCCCCGCGAGCCCCGCATGCGGTGGAACAGGGTGAGGTCCTGAAGGTTGCGCTTCGCCGCCGTGCCCGAGACCTCGGAGGCGATCGCCCGCACCGTGGGCTCCGGCAGCAATGGCGGCGGCTCGGTGGCGTACGCGGACGCGGCGAGCAGGAGATATCCCAAGACCAGAATCCGGACCCTCATCTCGATTCTCCTCGTGAGACGACGCCGGTCCGCCCGGGGATGAATCCCCGGGCTACGCCTCAACCGAAAAGCCTCCTGAAGGAGGCTCAAAGACCACTCCGGGCAATCTTCTAGCCGGCTTCAGCCGGCTTTTTGGGTTGCTTCGTAGCCCGGGGATTCATCCCCGGGCGGACCGGGATCGCAAGATCGTACCGCGAGAGCACCCCGATGGTACGCTCCTTGCTGCCCAAAAGCCCGCCATGACCGACGACCTCGACCTCCAGTCCCGCTACCGCGCCGTCATCCTGGACATGGACGGCACCCTCCTCGACAGCAATGAAGCCCACGTCAAAGCCTGGGTGGAGGCCCTGCGCGAGCACGGCCGCGAGGTCTCGGAAAAGGACATCTGGCCCTGGGTGGGGATGGGCGGAGACAACCTCCTGCCCGCCGCGGTGAAGATCTCCAAGGAGAGTAAGGAAGGGAAGAAGATCGCGGAGACCCGGGGCGAGATCTTCCGCAGCCGCTATCTCCCCCACCTCAAGCCGTTCCCGGAGGTCCGCCCCCTGCTCGAGCGGATGAGGAAAGACGGCCTGAAGCTGGTCGTCGCCACCTCCTCACCCCAGGACGAGGTCGAGAAGGCGGTCGAGATCGTCGGCGCCAAGGATCTCCTGGACGACGTCACCTCGGCCAGCGACGCCGGGAAGTCGAAGCCCGATCCGGACGTCGTGCAAGCCGCCCTCGACCGCGTGGGGCTGCCCGCCGAAGACGCCATCATGTTGGGGGACACCCCCTACGACATCCAGGCCGCCGGCAAGGTCGGCGTCGCCGTGATCGCCTTCCGTTGCGGCGGCTTCAAGGACAGGGACCTCAAGGGGGCCCTGGAGATCTACGACGGCCCGGCCGACCTGCTGGCCCACTACGACGAATCGCCGCTCGGCTGAGGCCCCTTCTTCACGATCTCCTTGACCCGCCCCACCTCCCCGGTCTGAAGGCGCACCTTGATGCCATGCGGATGGGTAGGCGAGCTCGTGAGGATGTCCCGCACGATCCCCCGCGTCAGCCGGCCGGTGCGCTGGTCGGCCTTCTGAACGATCGCCACCTCCAGGCCGGGGTGGATGTCTTTACGGGATTCGCCGGGCATACCTACCTCGCTTCAGCCACCTTATACAACCCTCCACCGGAATGCTATCCTGTCATCCGTGGGGAGGACCGGAGCGCTCCGTCGCCTCTTCACTTTCCCCAGAATGCGGAATAAGATCCTGCCAAGGAACGACTCCGCAAGGGAGCATGCCATGAGCCAGCCCGTTGCCGCGGCCCTCGCGCCTCTGCCCTTCGAGCTCGTCTACGAGGACGGAGAGCCTTTGGAGACCGAGTGGCATACCTATGAGCTCCCCCTCCTGCGGGAGGTGATCGGACAGGCCATGGCCGAGCAGGGCCGCACCGACTTCTACGCCGGCATGAACATGTTCGTCTACTACTCCGTCGAGCAGGCGAGGGAGGTCGCGGAAGAGGAAGCTAAAGGGAAGCCGAAGAAGGCTTTCCGGGGCCCGGACGTCTTCTGGGTGGGCGGCGTCGACCCGGACCGTGAGCGCAGGATCTGGATCGCCTGGGAAGAGGGCGGACGCCTGCCGGACGTCGTCTTCGAGATGCTCTCCCCCTCCACCAAGAAGAAGGACCGCACCGAGAAGCGCGACCTCTACTCCCGGGTCTTCGGCACTGCGGAATACTTCCTCTACGAGCCGGAGACGCGCAAGCTGGAGGGATTTCGCCTGGCGGGCCGGTTCTACCAGCCGATCCAGCCCGATGAGAACGGACGGCTCTGGAGCGAGGAGCTCGGGGCGTCCGTGGGCACTTGGCACGGCATCGCGGTGAAGGCCGTGCAAAAGAGGGAAGGCGACTGGCTTCGTCTCTTCCGTCCCGACGGCAGTCTGGTGCCCACGGAAGCGGAGGCGGAGCGCCAGCGTGCCGACGCGGCGGAGGCGGAGGTTACGCGTCTGCGCGCCCTGCTCGCGGAACGCGCCAAGTCCTGAAGCGGCAAGCTCCCTACGGCCCCAGCGTAAACGCGATCACGGAGTCGCCCAGCGGCGCGACGGGCAGGCCGTGGCCGCCGGCGGAGATCACCACGTACTGCTTGCCGTCCGGGCCGCGGAAGGTCATGGGCACGGACCGGGCGCTGGTCGGAAGATCGCCCTTCCAGAGCTCCTGGCCCGTGACGGCGTCGAAGGCGCGAAGGGCGGGCTCGAGCGTTCCCGCCATGAAGATCAGGCCGCCAGCGGTGACGATCGGCCCACCGAGAGAGATGGAGCCGTGGGAGGCGGGTGGCGCGGGGGCCGGCCCCATCGCGGGGAGCTGCCCGAGCGGCACGCTCCATTTCACGGCACCGGTATCAACGTCGATCGCTTTCAGGGTGCCCCAAGGGGGCGGCGTGCACGGCCAGCCGCCTGGCGCACGCAGGAACCGGCGGGCCATGCCGTAGGGCGTCCCCTTCTGCCGCGCGAATTCCCAGCCGCCGCTCAGGTCGCGGCCGTTGGCTTCGTTCTCGCTCTCGAAATTGGCGCGCGGGATCAGGCGGACCTCCGCGGCGAGATTGTTGACCGGAATCAACAGGAGACGGTGGGTGGGATCGTACGCGGCGCCTCCCCAGGCCATGCCGCCGATATTGCCCGGGATGATGAGCGAGCCGCGCACGCTGGGCGGGGTGAAAATCCCTTCGGAACGGAGCTTCGCGATCTCCTCACGGCACCACTTGCGGTCGGCCTCGGAGCCCTGGATGGCGTTGACGTCCAGCGTCTGGGGCGCCAGCGGCTTGGGCAATACGGGGAACGGCTGTGTGAGCGAGGCGACCTCGCCCGGCACGTCGCTCTTCGGCACCGGCCGCTCCTCGACCCCGAAAATCGGCTTGCCCGTGGCGCGATCCAGAATGAAGAAGTTTCCGGTCTTGGAGCCGACCCCGACGGCGGGGACCGTCTTTCCATCGCGATGGACATCGAACAGCACCGGCGGCGAGGCGACGTCATAATCCCAGAGATCGTGATGGACGGTCTGAAAGGACC
>JAICSG010001229.1 GCA_025937035.1 Thermoanaerobaculia bacterium
GCCCGCAACCCCGTCACCGGCAAGCGCGAGATCGCCCTGGTCTCGGAGTCGCAGGAGATCCAGATGGGCCAGCAGTACGCCCAGCAGATCGTCAAGTCGATGGGGGTGTACGACGACAAGAAGGTCCAGGACTACGTCACGCGACTCGGGATGGCGATCGCGACGACGTCGGAGCGGCCCAAGCTACCCTGGGCCTTCTACGTGATGGACGACCCGACAGTGAACGCCTTCGCGCTCCCCGGCGGGTCCATCTTCGTCACCCGCGGCATCCTCACCCACATGAACGACGAGGCGGAGCTGGTGGGTGTGCTGGGCCATGAGATCGGGCACGTGACGGCGCGGCACTCGGTCCAGCAGATGACGCGGCAGCAGATCGCCCAGGTCGGTCTCGGCGTGGGCAGCATCCTCTCCTCCCAGGTCGCGCAGTATGCGGGGCTGGCGAGCCAGGGCCTCGGGGTGCTCTTCCTCAAATATGGGCGCGACGCGGAGAGCCAGTCCGACCTGCTCGGATTCAAGTACATGGTCCGCGAGGGCTACGATCCCCACGCGATGGCCGACATGTTCGCGACCCTGCAGCGAGTGAGCCGGCTCGAAGGTGGGGGCGACATCCCCGAGTGGGAATCCACCCACCCCGATCCCGGTAACCGGATCGAGGCCACCAATAAGCGTATCGATACCCTGTCGGTGCCGACGTCGAAGCTCCGCCTCGCGCGAGAGGAGTACCTGCCGATCATCGCTGGGATGACGTACGGGGAGGATCCCCGGCAGGGGTACATCGAAGGGCACACCTTCTACCATCCCGGCCTACGCTTCAAGCTCGACCTGCCGTCCGGCTGGCAAGGGCAGAACACTCCCGAGGCGCTCGCCGCAGTCAGCCCGCAGCAGGACGCGCTGTTCCAGCTGACTGCCCCCGGAAGGGGCACACCCGACGAGGCCGCCAAGCAGTTCTTCGGCCAGGAAGGGATCAAGAGCGCCGACGTCTCGAGCTCGCCGGTCAACGGGAACGCCGCCGTCTCCGGCCTCTTCGAAGCGCAAACCGAGCAGGGCGCGGTCCAAGGGGTCGTCGCCTTCGTCAAGTACGGCGATCTCACCTACCGACTGCTCGGCTACACGCCGGCGGGCAAGCTCCAGGCCTACGAGAAGACGTTCCGCTCGAGCATCGCGAGCTTCGCGGAGCTCAAGGACAAGGCGCGGCTCGAAGTGACGCCCTACCAGGTGGAGCTGGTAAAGGCGGATCGGGAGATGACGGTCACGGAATTCAACAAACAGCACCCCTCCACCATACCTGTGGAGCGCGTGGCCGTGGTGAACGGCCTCGATACGCCCGATGACCGGATTCCGGCCGGCACCACGTTCAAGCGCATCATCGGTGGGCAGGGAGCCGCCGTGGCACAGAAGAAGGCCGCCCCGGCGGACACGACCGCAGGCAAGTGAGCCCCGGGCGGAACGCCGCGGGGCTCGCAGGGCATGCCCGGTAGGGCCGAGACGCGGCCCCGAGCTCACTGGCCGGGGACCGCTCTCCAGGTGGAGTCGGGATTGTAGCGGTCCA
>JAICSG010000303.1 GCA_025937035.1 Thermoanaerobaculia bacterium
CGAGATTCCCACGCATACTCATTCGCTCGTCGGGACTTCAAGCACAGGATCGCTCATCATTGCCGCGGGAAACCTTCTCGGGACTTCGCCAAGTCAGATGTATCAGGCGCCCGACAACAACCTGGCCGCGATGAGTGCCGCGAGCATCGCGAACGTCGGTGGGAGTCAGGCCCACCTGAACATGCAGCCCTTCCTGGTGCTCAACTTCAGCATCGCCCTCCAGGGCATTTTCCCGAGTCAGACCTAGAAAGGCGGACGAAGACATGGCGCAACCTTACGTTGGAGAGATCCGTATGTTCGCCGGGAACTTCGCGCCGGCGGGATGGATGTTCTGCGAGGGACAGTTGCTACCGATCTCGGAATACGAGACCCTCTTTAATCTCATCGGGACGACCTACGGTGGGGACGGACAGTCGACCTTCGCGCTTCCGGACCTCCGCGGCCGCGTTCCGATTCACTTCGGCAATGGCTTCACGCTGGCTGAGACTGGAGGCGTCGAGACGGTAACGCTGACCGTGTCGCAGATTCCGGCTCACTCTCACCCCCTCCTGGCGACGACCAGTATTGCGACGCAGCAGAACGTATCGCCGAACGTGCTGGCCCAGGCTTCACTCTTCAATCCATACATCAACGTCAACCCGACGTCACCGATGGCGCCACAGGCCGTCAGCTCTACGGGAGGAAGCCAGCCGCACAATAACTTCCAGCCCTATCTCTGTGTGGACTTCATCATCTCGCTTTTCGGGATTTTCCCGTCGCAGACCTAGGAAGAGAAAAGACATGGATCCCTTTGTGGCAGAAATCCGCATTTTCCCCTTCAACTTCGCTCCGAAGGGTTGGGCGTTTTGCGACGGTCAAATCCTTCCTCTCTCGCAGAACACGGCGCTGTTCTCGCTGCTCGGCACGACCTATGGTGGGGACGGGAAGTCCAATTTCGCTCTACCGAACATGCAAGGCAACGCACCGATGCACCCCGGGCAGGGCCCTGGCCTGTCCCTGCATGACCTCGGTGAGACCGGCGGCTCGGACACAGTGAGCCTTCTCGAATCGGAAATCCCCTCCCACTCGCATGCGCTGATGGCCTCGTCGACCAACTCCAGTAAACCCAATCCGGCTGGTAATGCTCTCGCCAGGATAAGCGGCGGTGCTACGCCGTATGTAGCACCCGCAGGCGCGCCGCTGGCCAACTTTTCCGACAACGCCCTCGCCCCCGCCGGTGGCGACCAGCCGCACAACAACATGCAGCCATACCTGACCCTCAACTTCTGCATCGCGCTGCAAGGGGTTTACCCCCCGCGGACCTAAGGCCGCCAAAAGCGCGCGCCTCCGGCTTGCTGTGAGCGGCCGGGGGCGCGCTTTTTTATTTGATGCATTGAAATAAGCGTTTTGGAGGGTTCGAGATGAAGCGGCTAGCGAAGTCCGAATCTGACAGCTCTTCTACCTTGCTCCGGCGGCGCGATTTTCTTACGCTGGGGTCCGCGGGCCTGCTGGCCCCCCTGTTTGGAAACCTCGCCTGGGCTGAGCCTCTGGCGGCTGCCGCCGAGCGATCCGCTCAAACAGTGCCGATGTCCGTCGGCTACATCGACGGCAGTGAGGAGTACCGGAGCTTCAAGAGGCTGCCGCGCAAGATCCGGCGGCCCCTCCTGCTGAAGGAAGAGGAGGAGGCAGAGACCTCCCCGGTCATCATTCCCGCCGAGAGCCTTTTCCAGGCGGACACGTCGTTGCCAGGCCGGCCGCTTCGTATCCACGTTCACGGTCTTTATCCGCCGGTCGCCCTGGAGGCGGAGCGCCGGCGGGAGGTGCCCCTGGCCGTCGATCTCGAGGCCGTCTTTCCTTCTCCTGATCCGGCGTTCCCCACGCCGCTGCGGTTCTACGTCTGGGGCCTGCGGCAGAAGTATGGTTGGGACCCCAGCCCGCCGACGAGCTTCCATTTCCCTCTCGAATGGCAGGTGCTGCCACAGCTCATCCTCCGGGTCTGGCGGGCGGACGGCACCCACCATGTGATGCGGACCCGGTTCACCCTCGACAACGAGCCCGGCCGGCCGAAGCTGCGGCGGGGCGTCTATCTGCTCGGGCTCACGCCAGTTGCCTGGAGCCGCGCGGCGCGGGTTTCGGACTACGCGCGGGTCGCTCCCGCGGAGATGTTCTCGTTGATGATCTCGATGGACCCTGAGGCGGAGGCCTAGGCATCTTGGACCCCCGCATCACCCTTCGCCCCATCACGCCGGACGACATGGAGCTCCTCCTGCGGATCTACCGCAGCACCCGCGAGGAGGAGCTCGCCATGGTCCTCGACTGGACCGAGGAGATGAAGGCCGCGTTCGTCCGCCAGCAGTTCGAGGCGCAGTACGTCTGGTACAGGGATCATTACGAGGGAGCCCAGTTCGACATCATCCTGGTGGACGGCGCTCCGGCCGGGCGGCTCTACGTCCATCGACGCGCCGACGAGATCCGGCTGGTCGACATTACCCTCCTTCCGGACTTTCGCCAGGGAGGATTCGGCACGTCCATCCTGCAAGACCTGCTGGCGGAGGGACGGGCGGCGGGCAAGCCGGTGACCATCCATGTCGAAATCTACAATCCCGCGATGCAACTGTATGAACGTTTGGGGTTTGTGCCCGTGGAGGAACGGGGCCCCTATCGCCTCATGAAGTGGTCTCCTTCCTGAGCTTCAGGATCCAAAAACATCCAACCATATTGCCGTCCCGCTATGGCTCCGATCTTGCTCTATAGATCGGTGCTCCGGTCCATGCGTGTGATGTGCAGTAGAAGGTGAATGATGTTTTTGGAGGATCTGTCGCTATGAAGAGCTTTCGGTCCGCGATCTACCTCTGTCTTCTCGCCTGTCTTCTACCCTTCTCGTCCGCTCTGGCCTCAGCGTCAGCTCTGTCACCTCTGACAAACGTGACGCTGAGCGGTAACGTCCTTTTCTCCTCGTTGGACGGCTCCGCGCAGGACGCCGACGGCGTCGCCAACGGGGTGTTTACGGTCAATGGAGACCTGATCCTCGACGGCACCATCAACTGCAATGACGACCCTCCTCTTGCCGGGAATGCCAGTGCCTGCCCTATCCGGATCTCCGTGTCCGGTGATTTGACGATGCGGGCCGGGAGCGGCATCTTTGCCGAGAATCGGCGTGGAGGGGGCACGGGAGGGAATATCCAGTTGACGGTCGGTGGGAATCTGATCCTCCTGGGCCCCTCGGGAACGCTCCCGGGCGCTATCGTGTCGAGCAGCCGGCTCACCGATGGCGCGGAGCCGGCCGGCTCGATCACCTTCTCGGTCCACGGCAATACCGTGCTAGAGGCTGGCTCCACGGTGACCGCGAGCACTCCGAACGGAGCCGCCGGCACGATCGGGATCACCGCCGACGGCACGGTCACGGCCGCGGGATTGGTCGCCTCGGGCCCGAGCCGGCAGGTGCTCGCCACGAAGCTCACCGGCAAGGTTCTGGATGGCGGCAAGAGCAATCAAACCGGCGGGGCGATCGTCATCCGGTCGCACAGCTCCGTGGGGCCGGGAATCCGCGTCGAGAGCGGCGGTATCGTCGTCTCCCAGGGAGAGACCGCTGGATCGCAGCTCGTCCTGCTCGAGGCCTGCGGCATCGAGGTTCGCGGATTGGTCGCTTCGATGTTGAAGACGGACGGCCCCTCGCAGGTCGTGCTCCGTTCCGGTAAGGGTCTCCTGATCGATGGCCGGGACCTGGGAGGCTCCGGATCACGCATGGGACGGGTCCGCGCTGATGGCGTGGACGGTGGGTCGGCCGGCTACATGGTCGATCTCTTCGCGGAGGGTGACATTCAAGTGCTCGGCCCGGATCCGGCATCGAGCCTCTCCGCTGTCAGCTCCTCGCCCGGGACTCAGGCTCAACGCACCGGAGGAATGATTACCGCGATCTCGTTGACGGGCAGCCTGTCGGCCGCGGGGAACGCGTTCGAGGCCGGTAGGCCGAATTCCGGTAACCAGGGCGGCATCCTCGATCTCAAGGCGGAGGGCAACGTAACTCTCGATGGTGCGTCCCTGCGCGCGATGGGTGATTTTCTCAGGTCCGCCCCGGCACGGAAGGGGGGTAGCATCGCGGTCCGTTCCTTCCAGGGAGCCATAAGCTGGACCTTCGGCGTGGGCGACGTCCGGCCGGTGGGATCGGGAGCGCCATCTTCGTCCCAGGGGTCGATCACCCTCACCGCCTGCTCCACCATCGACGTGACAGGGGCCCAGTTCCCGACGGTCGGCTCTGCTCTCCTGCCGTTCCCGGTCGAGAATAGTGGCGTCTGCTCTCCCGCCGCGCCCACGCTGCCGAGCGGCGAGCCGCCGCTCCCGGTATGTAACCGGCCGCCGGTCGCGAACAGCCAGACGGTCACGACGGACGAGGACACGCCGGTAACGATCACCCTGACCGGCAGCGATCCGGACGGTAATCCGCTGACCTTCACGATCGCCACTCCGCCGGCCCACGGAAGCCTGGGGCCGCTGACCTCGCCCACCGCGACCAGCGTCCAGGTGGTCTACACCCCCGCTCCCGATTACAACGGGCCGGATTCCTTCACCTTCCAGGTGGACGACGGCAACGGCGGCACCAGCACGGCGACGGTGACCCTCAACGTGACGCCGGTCAACGACGCGCCGAAGGTCGACGCGGCCACCTTCACTCTCAACGAGAACAGCCCCAACGGAACGGTCGTGGGGACGGTGACCTTCACCGATCCCGATCTCGGGCAGGGGCACACGTTCGCGATCACCGCTGGCAACACGGGCGGCGCCTTCGCGATCGACGCCACCACGGGCCAGATCACGGTGGCCAACGGCGCGGCTCTGGACTTCGAGACCACTCCGAGCTTCTCGCTGACCGTGCAGGTGACGGACGACGGCACGCCGGTGCTTTCGGGCACGGGGACAATCACCATCAATCTCAACAACCAGAACGAGGCGCCTGCGGTCAACCCGGCGACGTTCTCGGTCCTGGAAAACTCGGCGAACGGGACGGCCGTGGGGACGGTAACCTTCACCGATCCGGATGCCGGGCAGACGCACACGTTCGCGATCCTGGCGGGGAACACGGGAGGCGCGTTCGCGATCAATCCGACGACGGGTGCGATCACGGTGGCGAATGGCGCGGTGCTGGACTTCGAGACCACGCCGGCGTTCACGCTGACGGTGCAGGTGACCGATAGCGGCGCACCGCCGCTGTCTGGTACGGCGACGGTCGTCATCAATCTGATCGACGTCAACGAGGCGCCGGTGGTCAGCCCCGGTGCTTTCGCGGTCGACGAGAACAGCCCGATCGGTACGGCGGTCGGCGTGGTGACCTTTACCGATCCGGACGCTGGGCAGGCGCACACGTTCGCGATCACGGGTGGGAACACAGGCGGCGCGTTCGCGATCAATCCGACGACGGGCGCGATCACGGTGGCGGGCGCCATCGATTTCGAGACGCTGCCGGCCTACTCGCTGACAGTGCAGGTGACGGACAACGGCACGCCGCCGCTCTCCGGCACGGCGACGGTCACCATCGCCGTCAACAATCTCCCGGAGCCGCCGGTGGCCAATCCGGACAGCTTTGACGCCGTCGGCAACACGCTCCTCCAGGTGGGAGCGTCGAACACGGCGACCGGGCCACACGTCTTCGTGACAGGCAACCTGCTGGCCAACGAC
>JAICSG010000159.1 GCA_025937035.1 Thermoanaerobaculia bacterium
CCAACCGCCAACTCGAGCTCGCCTCGCTCACCGATCCGCTGACCGGCTTGAGCAACCGGCGCTTCCTCGCGGTGAGCCTCGAGCCGGACGTCCGCCAGGCGGTACGCAACGCGCTCGGCACCGCCGAGTCTCCCCGGGAGCGCAACGCCGATCTGATCTTCTACTTCCTCGACGTCGACCACTTCAAGCAGCTCAACGACCGCGCCGGCCACGCCGGCGGGGCCGAGGTGCTGGTGGAGATCGCGGCCCGCCTCCGCGAGGCCGCCCGCAACACCGACGCGGTGCTCCGCTGGGGCGGCGAGGAATTCCTGATCGTCAGCCGCTGGGCCGACCGGCGGTCGGGCGAGGTGCTGGCGGAGCGTCTCCTGCAGGTGGTGGGCGGCACGCCCTTCGGGCTCGGCTCCGGCGCCTCGCTCGCCGTGACCTGCTCGGTCGGCTGGGCGCCCTACCCCTGGCGGCCCGAGGTCCCCGACGCCGTGCATTACGAGCAGGTGATGAGCCTGGCCGACCAGGCCCTCTATCTGGCGAAGCGGGAGGGGCGCAACCGCGCCGTGGGCGTGCTGCCCGGGCCGGACGGCAGGCCGTTCCCGCAGGGGCCGGTGGCGGAGGAGGACGGCGCGGCCGTCCGGCTGGTGCGGTCGGCGGGGCCCGAGCCGGCCGGGCAGGCCGCCGTGCCGGTCTCCTCGGGGCTGGACGTCTGAAGAGGCAAGCGGCCGGCGCGAGGAGGAGCCTCGCGCCGGCCGGGATCGCCAAAAATCGCGTCAGATGTTGCGGATGAGAGAGCGCAGGCCCGAGCTGATCTTCAGCCGGTCCATGCTCCGCTCGAGGCGGTCCGCGGCGGACAGCCCGGAGTCCTTGAACGGGCTCTGCCCCAGCGGGATCGGGAAGGTGGGGATGTACTTCGGCGCCCGCCGGTGATGGGTGGCCTGCTCGTAGGCGTAGGCCAGCTTGATCAGCGTCGGCTCGCTCCAGGCCGTGCCGAGGAAGCTGATGCCGACCGGCAGCAGGTCGAAGACGAAGCCCATGGGCACGTTGACGATCGGGTATCCCGCGACCGCCGAGGGGTAGGTGCTGGAGCCCGTGAAGTGGTCGCCGTTGACGTAGTCGATCGGCCACGCCGGGTTGCCGCTGGGGGCCACCAGGGCGATCACGTTGTTGTTCGCGAGCGCCGCGTCGATCCCCTCGGGGCCGGCCAGACGGTGGCCGCGCTCCAGGGCGTCCTGGTACTCCTGGGTCGAGAAGATCTCCTGCTGCGCCAGCTCGAAGAACTCCTGGCCGAAGTACCACATCTCCTGGGCGGCATGGTCCTTGTCGAACTGGATCACGTCGGCCATGTTGTGGACCGGCACGCCCGTGCGGGTGGCGAGGTAGGCGTTGAGGTCCCGCTTGAAGTCGTAGATCAGGACGATGATCTCGGCCTGATCGTTGTTGAGCGCGTCGATGGTCGGGATGTCCGCCGGATCGACCAGGGTGGCGCCGGCGTGCTGCATGTCCTTGAGGGCCTGCTCGAAGAGCGCGTCCACGCGCGTGTCGTAGCCGGTGAAGCCGCCGGCGCGGAGGACGCCGATGCGCGCCCCCTGGAGGGCCTTGGCGTCGAGGAACTGGGTGTAGTCGGTGAAGAACTTGCCGGCGCTCGCCGCCGTCTGCGGATCGCGCGGATCGACGCCGACCATGGAGCCGAGCACCGTCGCCGCGTCGGCCACCGTGCGGCCGTGCGGGCCGACGGTGTCCTGGGTGTGGGAGATGGGGACCACGCCGGCGCGGCTGGTCAGCCCCACGGTGGGCTTGATGGCCGCCACGCCGTTGACGTTGGCCGGGCTGATGATCGAGCCGTCGGTCTCGGTGCCGATGCCGGCGGCGGCGAGGTTGGCCGAGGTGGAGACCGCCGAGCCGGAGCTGGAGCCGCTGGGGTCGCGGTCGAGGATATAGGGGTTGCGGGTCTGCCCCCCCTCGCCGCTCCAGCCGCTGACCGAGCCGAAGCCGCGGAAGTTCGCCCACTCCGAGAGGTTGGTCTTGGCCAGGATCACCGCGCCCGCGGCGCGCAGCCGGGCGGCCACCGTGGCGTCCTGGTGCGCCGGATCGCCCACCAGGGCGAGCGAGCCCGCCGTGGTCTCCATGCGGTCGCCGGTGTCGATGTTCCCCTTGAGGGTGATCGGAATGCCGTGCAGCGGCCCGCGCACTTGGCCGTTCTTGCGCTCGCGGTCGAGCTGGCGGGCGATCCGGCGCGCGTCCGGATTGACCTCCAGGATGGAGTTGAGGGTGGGCCCGCTCTCGTCGATCGACGAGATGCGCTCGAGATACATGTTGACCAGATCGAGGGAGGTCAGGCCCCCCCGGGTCATCGCCGCCTGCAAGCCGGCGATGGTGGCCTCCTCGAGCTGGGTCGCCGCTTCGCTGACGACCGGCGGATTCTGGGCTCCGGCCGCCGAGGCGCCCATCAGGCCGGCCAGGGGGACCCCGGCGCCGGCGACGGCTCCCAGACGCAGGAAGTCTCTCCGGCTCACCTCGCTGGAAGCCTTGGTTTCCCCTCTCCTCGACTCATCACGATCCTTGGGCATGACGATCTCCTTTGCGGTACAGACAGGAAGGAAGAATGACTGCGTGTGTCATGCAGCTCCAGCCGGAAGGACGGCCCTTCCGACATCGTAGGTAACTCAAGGCAGCGGTGTAAAGATCGGGTGACGATATGTGACCAACACCGTCATCATACAGAAGTAACTGGTAGGAGGAAATACAGACGGCGGCCCCAACCCGTTGAGTCCCTCCGGGGGCCGCCGGGGTTCTACTCCGGCTCCGGCGCGGTGGCCCGTTCGAGCGCGGTGAGGTAGGCCAGGGCGTGCTCGGTGGTCTCGCCGCACATCTCCTGGCTCGGCCGCAGGCGGTTGCAGACCTCGGGACGCTCCGGGCTGCCGAAGATCCGGCAAAGGTTGTGCTCGTCGAGCTGGACGCAGCGCACGCCGGCCGGCTTGCCGCCGGGCATCCCCGGGATGGGCGAGGAGATCGAGAGGGCGATGCAGCAGGCCCCGCAGCCGGCGCGGCAGATCATGAACGGGAGGATAACGTGTCCGCCGCCTCCGCGGGGCCCAGCTCCAGCGTCCACGGCCCTGGGCGGGCCGGCTCGCGCAGCGCCCGCTTGAGGGCGGCCAGGAAGCGGGCGCGCGGCCATTCGGCCGCGCCGAAGCCCGCCAGGTGGTCGGTATAGGCCTGGCAGTCGATCAGTTGGAAGCGCCAGCGGATCAGGTTGGCGAGCAGGGTCGCGAAGGCCACCTTCGAGGCGTTCGGCACCTCGGCGTACATCGACTCGCCGAAGAAGACGGCCCCCATCGAGATCCCGTAGAGGCCGCCGGCGAGCCGCCCGTCCCGCCAGGCCTCGATCGAATGGGCGATCCCCTCCTCGTGGAGGGCGGTGTAGCCGGCGATCATCTCGCCGGTGATCCAGGTGCCCCGCTGGTCCGGCCGCGGCGCCTGGGAGCAGCCCTGGATCACCTCCCGGAACGCGGTATCGGCCCGCACCTCGAAGCCGCCGCGGCGCATCTCCTTGCGCAGGGAGCGGCCGACGTGCGCCTCCTCCGGCCGCAGCACGAAGCGCGGGTCGGGGGAGAACCAGAGCAGCGGCACCCCCTCGTGCGGCCAGGGGAAGATCCCCCGGGAGTAAGCCTCTTTCAACGTCTCCGGATCGGGCCGCCCACCCACCGCCACCACGCCTTCCGGCGAGGCCCAGCTCACGGGGGGGAAGCGCGGACGCGGACGGAACGGCATCGCGGGAAGGGTACGCGGTCCTCGGCCCTTGGAGCAACGGCGGCGCGGAGCGATATAATCCGCGCCCGACAGGCGGGAGGGCTTCGCGGATTGGGAAGATCGTTCAGGAACAGACGGGCTGAGGGGACGTGACGCCCGCTCCCCTCTCAGACGCGGTAAGGCGCTTCCTGACCGACGCCGTCGGCTCGGTCGAGCGCCTCAACCTGCTGCTCTTCCTGCACCGGTATCCCACGCGGTGGTGGGCGGCGCAGGCCCTGGCCGCCGAGCTCGAGATGCCGGCCGACATGGTCCAGACCCATCTCGAGCACCTCAGCGCCCGCAACCTGCTGGACGTGAAGATCGCCGAGTCGGTGATCTACTGCTACAAGCCCGGCCGGGAGGAGCTGTCGGCGCTCGTCGAAGAGGTCGCCCGGGCGCACTACCTCCATCGGGACGACGTCGTGGCGGTGCTGGCTCAGCGGCTGACCGGGAGCGCCCGGCTGTTCGCGGACGCGTTCCAGATCCGGAAAGGCAAACGGGATGGCTAGCGTGGTCTATGCGCTCTGCGCGCTCACCAGCGGTCTGTGCGCCGTGCTCCTCTGGCGCGCCTATCGGGCCAGCCGGGCGCGGCTGCTCCTCTGGAGCAGCCTGTCGTTCATCGGCCTGGCCTGCAACAACCTGCTGCTGTTCATCGACCTGGTCGTCGTCCCCTCGATGGACTTCTCGCTCTACCGGAGCCTGGTGGCCGCGGGATCGATCCTGGTCCTGCTGCTGGGGCTGATCTGGGACTCCAATTGACCGCGAGGAAAGAGAGGAGGAGGCGCGGATGATCGACTTTCTCAACGGCGTCGCCGCCGCGAGCGCCCTGGGGGTGGGGCTCTTCTTCCTCCGCCTCTGGCGCGAGACGCGCGACCGTTTCTTCGCCCTCTTCGGCCTTGCCTTCTGGATGATGGCCCTCAATGGGATCGTGCTGCTCTGGGCCGCTCCGGCGGACGAGCACCGGCACTACTTCTACCTCCTCCGCCTGCTCGCCTTCCTGCTGATCATCGCCGCCATCGTGGACAAGAACCGCTCCGCGGACCCGCCACGGCCCTGACGGGCAGGGTCCTTGCTTCCGGCAGGATGGCGGGAGAGATCCGTCTCCCTCACTCCTCAGGAGGTGCACCTTGGCTCTGATCGATCTCATCCAGCGGCAGCTCGACGACAACACGGTCTCCCAGCTCAGCCAGCAGCTCGGGGCCGACCCGAATACCACCCGCGAGGCGGTCCCCGCCGCGCTCACCGCCCTTCTCGGCGGGCTCTCCCAGAACGCCCAGCAGCCCGGCGGCGCCCAGCAGCTCGACAGCGCCCTGGCGGAGCACGAGGGTGGCACGGGCGGCAATCTCGCGACCCTGCTCGGCGGCGGCTCGATCGGCTCCCAGGGTGGCGGCATCCTTGGCCACATCTTCGGCAATCACCAGCCGGCGGTGGCCTCCCAGGTCGGCCAGCGGACCGGCCTCAACCAGGCCCAGGCGGCCCGCCTCCTGATCCTGCTCGCCCCCTTCGTCCTTCACTACCTGGCCAGGCAACGGCAGCAGCAGCCGGTCAACGCTGGCGCCGGAGCCGGCTACAGCCCGGCGGGGGGCGGGGGAGGCCTGACGGGGGGCATCACCGACATCCTCAACGGCGAGCGCCAGCGGATCGAGCAGACCCACCCTCAGCACTCGGGGCTGTTCGACATCCTCGGCAACCTGGCCGGCGGGCTGCTGGGCGGCAGGCGCTGAGTCTGGCGACAACCGGAACAGGGAGAGGGGATTCGCGGCTCCGGAGCGTTTCATTCCCGGGAAGCTATATACTCCCGACAACTCTCTATGGAGGTCTGAACATGCGCAAGCTCCTGATCCTCTCCCTGCTGGTCCTGGGTGGCTCCGCGGCCGGTCTCTTCTCCCCCCGTCCGGCCGCGGCGTCGGCGCCGGGCGGCAGCTGCGTCACCTACTGCTCCACCGACGCCTGCGGCTACACCTGCTGCTACGAGCAGTGCTGCGGCAACCGGTGCGTCATCCTCGACTGCGCTCCGCCTCCGCCCTGCGACGTCACCAACTGAGCCGGTGAAACCTCCGGCAAACCAAAAGCATCTCAAGTGTCGTAGATCACAGCGCAGCCCCCTCTCGGGGGCCGCCTTCCCTTGGGAGCCCGGCATGGCCTTTCCTCCGCAAAGCCCCACTCCGACCTTCCCCTATCAGGTCGAGGCCCGCATTGGCGAAGGCGCGATGGGCATCGTCTACCGCGCCCTCGAGCCGTCGCTGGAGCGGCGGGTGGCCATCAAGTCGCTGCACGCCCGCATGCTGGCCGGCGAGGAGCCGGAGACGGCCCGCGAATACCGCCTCCGCTTCCTCCAGGAGGCGCGGGCGGCGGCGGCCCTCTCCCACCCCGGCGCGGCCACGATCTACCGCATCGGCGAGGAGGAGGGCACCCCCTACATCGCCATGGAATGGCTGGAGGGGAAGACGCTGGAGCGGCTGATCCAGGAGGAGGGGAAGCTGGCGCCGGAGCGGGCGGTCCGCCTGATGATCGACCTCCTGGGCACCCTCGACGCCGCCCACCGCAGCGGCGTGGTCCACCGGGACATCAAGCCCGCCAACCTCGTGCTGCTCCCGGACGGCCGGCTCAAGGTGACCGACTTCGGCATCGCCCGCCTCAAGGGGTCGGACCTGGTGAAGACCCAGGCCGGCTTCGTGCTCGCCACCCCGCGCTTCGCGGCCCCCGAGCAGCTCCGCGGCGAGGACGTGGACGGCCGGGCCGACCTCTTCGCCGCCGGCGTCCTCCTCTTCCATCTGCTGACCGGCCGCTTCCCCTTCTCCGGCACCGACTTCCTGCAGGTGGCGAGCGCGGTCTTCCGCGACGCTCCCACCCCCCTGCGCTCGGTCGATCCCACGCTCTCTCCGGCCCTCGCCGCGGTGGTCGAGAAGGCCCTGGCCAAGGACCGCGAGGCGCGCTACGGCACGGCGGCCGAGATGGCGGCGGCCCTGGAGGCGGCGCTCCACCCCACCGTGGCCGTGCCCGCTCGGCGTCCCGCGGAGGAGCCGGCCGCCGCCCTGCGCGACCTGCCGGCCGAGACCTTCCGCGCCGCCGTGGCCGCCTTCCGGAGCTGGCCGGCGCGGGACCTCGGAATGCAGGCCACCCGGCCGCTGCTCGACCGGCTGCTCGACCGCCCGCTGCACGCCGCGCCATTCGCCGGCGCCGCCCTGCTGGGGGACGCCTGGCTGCTCCTCGCCGGCGGGCTGGTGCTGGGAGCGGTCGACGGCCGCACGGGCGAGGTGGGGGACGGCGTTCTGGAAGCTCTCCCCGAGAAGGTCCCGGCGATGCTCTACACCCCTCCCGAGGGGCTCGGGGCGGGGTGCGTGCGGGGCCTGGCCTCGCTGCTCCAGCCGCCGCGCTTCCGTCACGAGGGGCTCGACTCGTCCTACGTCAACCTCGCCGCCCTCGCCGGCAAGCTGCTGGAGGAGCGGTTCGACGGCGCTCTGCGGCTGCGCCGCAGCGACGCCCTGGGCACGGTGGTCTTCGATCAGGGGCGCCCGGTGCTCTCGCTCTTCTCCAAGGGGTGGGACGGCGTGCCGGTCGAGCGCCCGTGGGACGAGTGGGTCTCGGGGCTGGCGCTGCGGGCGGACGTCGAGGAGCGCCGCCAGGTGCCCTGCTTCCTCTCCTTCCAGCGCGAGCTCCGGAACACGGAGCTGGACGTCTCGCGGGGCGTCCCCGCCGCCAGCGGGCTGCTGGCGGACGATCCCGTCTACCGCTTCCTGCGCTGGGCGCTGGCCGATCTCTCCACCTTCTTCCGCGAGCGCGACCGCGCGGCGAAGTGGAAGTACCTCGTCGAGTGGCTGGCCGACGTCCGCCGGGTGAGGCTCCACCACGACCTGCCGCGGACGGGCGCGCCCACCACCGACTTCTTCGATCTCGCCACCTTCGGCGAGGACGGCCGCGCGCTCCACCTCGCCCGCCGCGTGGCGCACGGCACCCCCGAGGCCCTGGCGCGGTTCCGGGAGGACGTGATCGAGGCCAAGACCGCCCGCCTGAAGACCGGAGACGTCGGCGGCGCCGTCCTGATCGCCCGCCGCTTCGATCCCCAGACGATCGAAACCTGGCGCGCCGAGAAGGCCAACACCACCGGCCGCTGGTCCTTCGGCGTCGAGGAGTCCTTCACCGGCTACGAGGGGTTCGTGCGCGTGGGCCCCCG
>JAICSG010001201.1 GCA_025937035.1 Thermoanaerobaculia bacterium
ATCGAAGAGCAACGTCTTGCCGTCGAACGGATCGGTCTGGGTGACGGTGTCACGGCAATTCGAGCGCTGCGTGTGGTCGAAGCATGGATAGACGTCGCTGTTGGTGATGTCCTCGTTGAGATCGATCGCGGCCACTCCGATTTTCCAGAACGGGCAGTGGTCCGTAGCGCACATGAAGCCGGTATTGCGCACGATCCTGGCGGGATCGATGATGTTGCCGTACTCGGAATTGGCCTGGACGAAGGCATCTCCGAAGGCCACGCATTCGGGGCAGGGCCGGGAGCTCCAATTGTACAGGTTCATCAGGCCGTCCTTGTTGCCGTCGTAGGCAGTCTGATCCATGTTGAGCACGCGCCACATCGACTCGGCCGGGTGCGTGCGGGTGTAGGCCGTGGAGCCGCACAGCCCGACCTCCTCGCCGCTGACGAACAGGAATTTCACCGGATACCGCCAAGCGTAATCCTTGAAGAGCCGCATCGCCTCGAGGAGTGCCGCGCCGCCCGACATCGCGTCGTCCGCGCCCGGCGCGTTGTTGGCGTCCGTGGCGGGGCTCTCCGAGATGGAATCGTAGTGGACAACGAAAATGATCTGCTGGTTTTGCGCGTAGTCGACCTGGGCCGGCAGCGTGAAGACGAGGTTCTGCCAGGTCTGCGAGCCCTGCCGGGTGGCACAGCCCGACTCCGCCGAGGTGTAGCTCTCGCGCACCGCGTTCGGCCCGGTGAAACCCCAGCCCGCGCCCTTGTCCTCCAGGTACTCGGTGGCGAACGGATTGCCCGGCGGGTTGCCGGAGCTCCTGGGCGGGAACATGTAGTCGGAGGCGCGGGTGCGGATGCGGCAGCTGTCGCAGTAGCCGGGGATGGTCACGTCGCTGTCGCCGGACAGGTCGCGGACGAATTGGAACCAATTTTCCTGGCTGGTGGCGTCGACGATCTGCCGCACCAGCTTGTGGGGATCCGACGGTGGCCGCGGCGCGGCCTTGTCGGCGGGATGGATGCGGACCGGGGGGAGCGCGATGCGCGGTACGCCGTGAAACAGGGCGTGCAGCTTGAGCCGAGGCAGGTCCATCTCGACCCCCGCGGGGATGAGGTACAACATCGTCTGATCGTCGATCCGGAACCGGGGAGCGCCGGCGAGGACGGGCGGATCGAAGTGGCCGTCATGGCTGAGGACCTGGATGCTCTCGCCGTGATCGCGGGCGTTGAAGAGTGGCTCGATCCCCTGGGCCCGCAGCACATCGAGTTGGGACTCGGAAGGCCCGGCGACGACCACGCTCTCCTCGCGGTCCCAGACCGGAACGGAAGAGCTTTGGAGGACCGGCTCCGCGTCGCCCGGAAAGAGCGCGATCCAGCGGTCCCGAGGGGATTGCGCCGAGAGTGGGAGGGCCGCCGAGAGCCCCAGGAGACAGAGCAGAGAAACGGCTCGATTTCGCAGGATGAGGCTCAAGATTCGTCTCAAGGGATCTTTTTCTCCACGCAGTTGCTGACCTGGAAGGGGCAGGTGCGGACGCGGTAGCCGTAGGTCGAGCCGGGCGTTACGCCGGAGTCGAGATAGGCGCCCCGGGTGGTCGAGGCGATGCCGGTGAAAGTGCCGTCGCAGCCGCCCTCCGCCCGCTCCACC
>JAICSG010000646.1 GCA_025937035.1 Thermoanaerobaculia bacterium
CAATCAGGAGCTGCTGGCGGGCACCCTGGCCGGCGCCCCCACCTTGACCACGCAGTTTCCGGACAGCGACCTCGGGAGCCAGCTCAAGATGGTGGCCCAGCTCATCTCGGTGCGGGAGGCGCTGGGGCTGCGCCGGCAGGTCTTCTTCTGCGCCGCCCAGGGGTTCGACACCCACGGCGGCCAAGTGGGGACGACCCCGCTCGACGGCACCCAGGCCGACCTGCTGGCCGATCTGGACGCCGCCGTCACCGCCTTCGACGCCGCCATGAACGAGCTGAAGGTGGCCGGCTCGGTGACCACCTTCACGGCCTCGGACTTCGGCCGCACCTTCATCTCCAACGGCGACGGCTCGGACCACGGCTGGGGGAACCACCACTTCGTGATCGGCGGCGCGGTCAAGGGAGGCCGGATCTACGGCGAGCTCCCGACCCTCGCCCTCAACGGCCCGAACGACGCGGGAGACGGCCGCTGGATCCCCACCACCTCGGTGGACGAGTACGCGGCGACCCTTGCCCGCTGGTTCGGCGTGGCCCAGAGCGACCTGCCGATGGTGCTGCCGAATCTGGGGCG
This sequence comes from Thermoanaerobaculia bacterium, assembly GCA_025937035.1. Taxonomy (GTDB): domain Bacteria; phylum Acidobacteriota; class Thermoanaerobaculia; order Multivoradales; family UBA5704; genus DATARR01. The sequence continues at coordinate 571 of JAICSG010000646.1, forward strand.
GTTCGGGAGCCCGGATCTGGGGTTCATGGGGTAGGGCCGCGGACCCGGGTGGCCTCCCGGCCGCCCTGAGGTGCCACGCTGCATAGACGGCATCGCCTCTGGAAACGTACAACGAACGAAGCGAATCACGAGGAGAGACTCCTCAGGGCGTACGGGATGCCTCGCCTGGGAAACCAGGGGGCATCCAAGGGAGCCCTGAGGAGCGCCTCGTCGATTGGCCAATGCATCAAATTCCATTCAAAGTTGAATGCGCGGCATCAACTATGGTCGCGGGGCTTGCAATCCTCCCTGAGTGCGGCATATAGTGCAGCGATAGAAGTCGGGAAAAGTGGCCTGAAACGAAACGCCGTCTCCGGCCAATAGGGGTGTATCGCACTGGCCGGAGTGGGTCCCCGGAGAGCGGTCTGTCCGCTCGAAGGGGAGGGTCTGTCCTGGATTGCCGGAACCGGCCTTGTGGCCGGTCTTCATTTGGGGAGTCGACGATGGGGAATCGAAGCTTGTGCCGTCTCTTGGTGCTCCTGGGGATCCTGCTGGCGTGGCCCGCGATGGCCGCGGCCGGGGACCTCGGGAGCGCCCAGCTGCTCATCGCCGGCAGCCGGCTGACGGTCTCTCCGGAGAGCCAGACCGTCCCCTTCGACACGCCCACGATCGTCGAGACCCATCTCGAAGGCTACGACACGAGCCGCGGCACGCTGCCCGCGGATCTGCGGGTCCTCGCCGACCTCACCGGCCCCGAGGTCGACGGTGTCCTGGTCCTGGAGACCACCCCCAACCAGCCGTTCCGCATCCCGCGGCTGCGGCTCCAGGGGGAGTACCGGCTGGACAACATCCGCCTGGTGCAGGGGAGCACGCTGCTGGCCTATGCGGCGCCCCGTTCCTCCTCGGTGCTGGTCACCCAGGTCCTGATCACCAAGGTCACCTCGCGCGCGCTCACCCTGGACGAGATCCGCAGCTACGGCATCGTCGTCGACGACAGCAGCTTCCAGGCCTTCAACTTCACCTTCGCCTTCGCGGTGGCCGGCGAGACGGTCAACTACAACGTCCCGGTCATCTATCAGGGGCCGGCCAGCGATCCGGCGATTCTCTGGGAGGGGCCGAATTACGAGTCCTCTTCCTCCTGGCGGTCCTCCTCGGCCCGTTTCGAGCCGCCGCGGATGGCGCCGTTCCAGCTCCAGTTGGCGGGGAAAGCAGTGGATGACTCGAACGGCGGCTGCGAGGACCCGGAGGGGGACTGCGTCAAGCCGGACGTCATCCCGATCCCCGGAGTGATCCTCTTCCCCACGGACATCAGCCTGCTGCACCAGTTCTTCTCGGTGGTGCTGATGGCGCAGAACGGCGCGCCGTCCGGGGACCGCCTCACCATCCGCGATCTCACCGCCAAGGTCACCCTCCCTCCCGGGCTCCGCCAGGCGAAGACCGATCCCCCCACGGCCCTCGGCGTGCCGGTGCCGGTGCGCGTGCCGGGGCCGGACGGCAAGCTGGGCACGGCGGACGACATCACCTTCCTGGTGGCGCAGGCCACCGGGCAGGCGGAGGTGGAGGTCGAGGGCCTCAGCGAGGGGACGCACCTCGTGCAGTTCGATCTCGAAGGCATCCTGGAGGGGCTGCCCGGGGGGCAGATCAGCCGGATCACCGGCCAGGCGCGCGGCGCCGTGATCGTGCGCGACCCCACGCTCAACGTCACCATCACCCATCCGGACACGGTGCGGACGGACGAGGAGTACACCATGCTCCTCACCGTCACCAACACGGGCAACGTGCCGGCCAACCAGCTCAAGGTCCGGCTGCCGGCCGAGAAGCTCTCCGGCGTGCAGGTGGTGGGGGAGAGCGAGAAGACGGTGACGGTGCAGCCCGGGGACGCCGAGATCCTCGACTTCCGGCTGAGGTCCCGCCGTACCGGCCGGGTCACCGCCACGGCCGCGCGCAGCGACTCCTCGTCGCTCTCGGCGACGTTCGACCTCACCGTCGGGGTGGGGGAGAACGGCATCCCGCTGTCGCCGAACGCGATCATCCTGCCCCGTTCGACCGACTCCCTGCCTTCGGACCTGATGCGCAACGGGCTCAATCTGATCGGCCTCGGCTTCTCGCTGGCGACCGCCCCGCCGGCGCTCCTGAAGGCCGACCAGCCGCGGCTCTCGCGGGCCCTGGTGGACGGGCGGATCTACGCCTTCGCCCAGGCCGGCAAGCAGGTCTCGCTCGGCGAGGACCTGTTCGACAGCGCGGCCGTGCTGGCGGCCGAGTGGACGGGCGTCCGCGACGCCGACTGGGACTGGGACCTGCTCCGGCGCACCACGCAGAAGGGGGCCCAGGTGGGCGCCTCGCTGGGCACGATCTTCGCCGCCGAGGCGGCGGCCCATTCGCCGCAGGAGGCTTTCGACCGCTTCGCCAAGACCACCGGCTATCTGCCGGCGATGGAAGGGGCGCTCGCCACCGGCGCGGGGGTGACCCTGGAGGTCACCAGCCGCACCAACGGCCTGCGGCTGGCGGGGGACGGCAACGACTCGGCGCGGCTCCGTGCCCTGCCGTTCGCCGATCTCTACAGCCTGGGTAACGCTCAGATGGCGCTGCTGGCGGTGCCGGAGGAGGGGGGCTACCGGGCGCGCGTCCGGGCGTCCGTCGGCGGGCCGGTGGACCTCCATCTGCTGGTCCCGGGGAGCGACGGGGCCTTGCGGATGGTGCGCTGGACGGCGGTGCAGCTCTCCGCCGGCGGGACCGCCACGGTCGACTTCCGCGCCGCCGATTCCTCCTTCACCCTCGCCGTGGACACCCAGGGGGACGGCACGGTGGACGACCAGA
>JAICSG010000532.1 GCA_025937035.1 Thermoanaerobaculia bacterium
CCCTACCTCGAAGGGTTCGACGGCGTGCGGCTCGACGCCGAGTCCGGCGAGTTCCCCAACTATCTCTTCGGCCGCTGGTCGCGCCAGGGGACGCCCCTCTACTACCTGATCTGCCTCCTCTTCAAGACGCCCCTGCCGCTGCTGATCGCCCTCGTCCTCGCCCCGTTCGTCCGACCCCGGCTCCGGCCGCGCGGCGAGATCTACCTTGGCCTGCCCCTGGCGATCCTCCTGCTCTCCTACTCGGTGCTCACGGGCAACGTGAACTATGGCATCCGGCACATCCTCTCGGTCTTCCCGCTCCTCTTCGTCTATGCCAGCCGCCTGACGCCATACGTCCTGGAGAAGGGGCCCGCCGTCCGCCGGGTCGCTCTGGCCGGGCTGCTCCTCTATCCTCTGTCGGCCCTGATCGCGACCCCGAACACCATCGACTATTTCAACGTCCTGGCCCGCGGCCGGGGGGACGAGATCCTCCTTGACTCGAACATCGACTGGGGGCAGGGGCTCAAGAGGGTCCGCAAATACATGGACCGCCAGGGGATCGACAACATCGGGCTCGCCTACTTCGGCCACGTCGATCCGGCCCTCTACGGGATCGATTTCCACATCCCGCGGCCGGGTGAGCCGGGGCTGGTAGCCGTCAGCGCCAACTTCCTGCACGGCTACCCCTACCTGACCTTCGCGGGGGGGCGGATGGTGCCGGTCCCGGCCGGCGCCTTCACCTGGATCGCCCGCTATCCCCGGGTGGCCGATCTGGGCGGCGGGATGTTCGTCTACAGGATCGGCCCCTGAGGCCGTCCCGCGCTATCATCCACCCATCAACCGCCAACGCGGGTCACCGTCGCTTTCGGGAGAGCGCTGATGAGCGAGCCGACGTTCCGTTCCGTCTATGAAATGTTCCAGCACCGGGTGTCCTCCACGCCGGACCTCGAAGCCATGTCCGGCCGGCGCGACGGCCAGTGGCACGCCATGACCTGGCGCGAGGCCGACCGCCGGGTCCGGGCCGTGGCCGGCGGCCTGCTCAGCCTCGGGTTCCAGAAGGGGGAACGGGCCGCCATCCTCGCCACCAGCCGGCCCGAGTGGGTGATCGCCGACCTCGGCATCCTCGCCGCCGGAGGGGCGACCTCGACCATCTACACCTCCAATACCTCCGAGGAGAGCGCCTACATCTTGTCGGACTCGGGATCGCGCCTCTGCTTCGTCGAGAACGCCCTCCAGGACGCCAAGATCCGCGACGTGCGCGACCAGCTTCCCGGGGTCGTCCAGCTCATCCAGATCGACGGCGAGCCCCGGGTGGCGGACGGCTGGACGATCACCCTCGCGGAGCTGGAGCGCCGGGGGGAGGAGTGGAACGCGGCCAACCCCGGCAAGCTGGACGAGGCCACCACCGCCGTCGGCCCCGAGGACCTCGCGACCCTCATCTACACCTCGGGCACCACGGGCAAGCCCAAGGGGGTGATGCTCACCCATGACAACTGGCTCGCCGAGGCCGAGGCATGCGCCGAGATGAACGTCCTCAGCCCCACGGACAAGCAGCTCCTTTTCCTGCCGCTCGCCCACTCCTTCGCCAAGGTGCTGCAGGTGCTCTTCATCCGCGCCGGCGTGCCGACCGCGATCGACGGCGTCATCGACGACCTGGTGGCCAACCTCGCCGTGGTCCGGCCGACCGTGATGGGCGGCGTTCCCCGGGTCTACGAGAAGGTCTACAACAAGGTGGTGACCGGCGCCCGGGAAGGCGGCGGGCTCAAGTACAAGATCTTCCAGTGGGCGCTGGACGTGGGCGGCCAGGTCTCCCGCATCCGCCAGAAAGGCGGCCAGCCGCCGGGCCTCCTCGCCTTCAAGCACCGCCTGGCCGACAAGCTCGTCTTCTCCAAGCTCAAGGCCCGCCTGGGCGGCCGGCTCCGCTTCCTGATCTCCGGTGGCGCGCCCCTCTCGCGCGCCATCGCCGAGTTCTTCCACGCCTGCGACATCCTGATCCTGGTGGGGTATGGCCTCACCGAGACCTCGGCCGGCAGCCTCTTCAACCGCCCGGAGCGCTACAAATTCGGCACCGTGGGCCTGCCCGTCCCGGGCCTGGAGGTCCGCATCGCCGAGGACGGCGAGATCCTGCTGCGCGGCCGGAGCGTCATGAAGGGCTACTACAACCTTCCCCAGGACACCGCCGAGGCCCTGGAGCCGGACGGCTGGTTCCACACCGGCGACATCGGCCAGCTCGACGCCGACGGCTTCCTCACCATCACCGACCGCAAGAAGGACATCCTGGTGACCGCGGGCGGCAAGAACATCGCCCCGCAGAACATCGAAGGCCAGCTCAAGGCGAGCTGCCCCTACGTCTCCCAGGTGGTCATGCTCGGCGACCGCCGCCCCTTCTGCGTCGCCCTGATCACCCTCAACGAGGAGACCACGGGCAAATGGGCCCGCGAGCACGGCATCGATTACAAAGACTACGCCGACCTCGCCAGCCGCCCGGAGGTCAGGCAGCTCATCCGCGACGGCGTCGAGGCCGTGAACGCCCACCTCGCCTCCTACGAACGCATCAAGGATTTTCACCTCCTCGACCACGACCTCTCCCAGGAAACCGGCGAGCTCACCCCCAAGATGAGCGTCAAGCGGAAGGTCGTCGAAAGCCGGCACAAGGACGTGCTGGAAGGGTTTTATAAGGAAACGGTGGCGCGGATCTGAGGGCAGCGTGAAGCGCCGGCCCCGCTCGGGGATCAATCCCCGAGCTACGTTGGAACCGAAAAGCCGGGTGAACCCGGCTCCAGGATCCAGAAGGGTTTGCCTGGGGAGCCGGCTTCAGCCGGCTTTTCGGTTTGATTCGTAGCCCGGGCATTCATGCCCGGGCGGGGCCCTGAGGGCCCCCGCCGCGCTCCAGCGTTATCCTTATTCATGATGACGCCCAACGACCTCACCCGCCGCGACCTCGTCCGCCTCACCCTCGCCGCCGGAGCCGCCTCCACCCTGGGCCTCGGCGCCGCGTCCGGAGAGGAGCCCCCGAAGCCCTCCGCGCCGGCCCCTTCCCCCGCCTCCTCCAGCTACCTGGACGCCGCCGTCAAGGCCGCCAAGTGGATTCACACCACGCGGGTGGAGACGCCGCTGGGATTGATCTGGCTCGACGGTCCGGAGCGGCCGGAGGGACTCGAAAGCTCGCCGGACCTCTATACGGGCTATGCCGGGATCGTCCTTTTCCTGCTGGAGCTGGCTCGGGTGACGGGGGACAAGGACTCCAAGGAAGACGCGGGGTACGGGGCCGACGCCCTGATCTCGAGCCTTCCCGAGAAGCTCGATCTCAGCCGGGCGGACGCGGGGCTCTACTCGGGGGTCGCCGGCATGGGCTTCGTCCTCCACCGGGCCTTCCAGTCGCTCGGGAACAAGAAATACCGCAAGGCCGCCGTCCGCTGCCGCGATCTGATCCACGCCGCCGCGCAGCCCGCGGGCAAGGGCATCGATTGGGGGAAGTACACCGACATCATCGCCGGCACCTCGGGCACCGGTCTCTACCTCCTCGATTACGCCCGCGCGATGAACGACCCCGCCTCTCGCGACCTGGCGGCCAAGGCGGGCCTGCGGCTGATCGAGCTCGGCATCCCCGAAGGGGGCGGCCTGAAATGGCGATCGGACCCGGACTTCCATCGCCTCATGCCCAACTTTTCGCATGGCACCGCGGGCGTCTGCTACTTCCTCGCCACCCTCCACCAGGAGACCGGCCGCAAGGAGTTCCTCGACGCGGCCCTCGCCGGAGCGCGCTACCTCCAGTCGATCGCGGTCACCACGGGGGATACCTGCCTCATCTTCCACGACGAGCCGGACAACAAGAATCTTTACTATCTCGGCTGGTGCCACGGCCCCGTGGGCACCTCCCGCCTCTGGGTCCGCCTCGACCAGATCGATCCCAAGACCGGCTGGCTCACCTGGGCGAAAAAGGGAGCGAAAGC
>JAICSG010000422.1 GCA_025937035.1 Thermoanaerobaculia bacterium
CGCGCCCGTGCGGTGCCCGGCCCATCCACCTTCAGAAATAGACGAATTTGCTTTTGGCTCCGTAAGCAAGAATGACCCTTGGGATGAACGAAGGGTCGTGCTTCGCTAGGAGGTAAGACACCATGCGTAAGATCACCCTGGGCCTGCTCGCCCTCCTGATGACCGCCACCGCCACGATCTCCACCGCCCGCCGCGCCGAGGCCTACCCGGTCTGTCCGCTCTGCCAGATTGGCTCCCACTGCTGCAAGGTGAACGGCAGCTACAACTGCTACCCGGATACGTTCATCTGCCCGTAGGAGAGCTCGGGGCCGGGCGGCTCGCCGCCCGGCCTGTCCCTCAAGACCGCGATTCGTTGTTCCCGCCCGCCTCGCCGTCTGTCTCATGGGACTGAACGCAGATCGCCCGGAGCTCTCCTCGGAAGCCGGGCCCGACGCAAAGGAGGTCTCATGATCCGCTATCGCCTGCTCTCCACGTTGACCCTGCTCTCCCTCTCGACGCTCGCCGTCGCCTGCTCGGGCGGCCAGAGTCCCACCGAGCCGGCTTTCGAGAATCCGGCCGCCACCAAGTCCCTCGCCGTCTCCCAGGACAAGCGGCATGGGTCCGACGATCCGGCCGGCGATGATCGCGGCGGCCAGCAGCGGACGGGCGGCGCCGACGATCCGGCGGGGGACGATCACGGGAACCATCAGGGAGGGCGGAACGGCCGCCCGCAGCGCCCGGCGCGCGCCGCCCAGGCGGAAGGCGCGGTGGCCTCGGTCGACGCGGGGAGCGGGATCCTGGTCCTCGCCGGGGGGCAGCGGATCGCGGTGAACGGCCAGACGCAGTGGAATCGCCGCGGCGACCTCGTCTCGCTGCCGCAGATGGCCGCCGCCGTGACCGCCGGCAAGCCCACCCGGGCCGAGGCGCGCGGGACCCGTCAGGCCGACGGCTCCCTCCTCGCCCAGACGATCAAGGCCGAGGTCGGCGCCCGGTAGGAGCCCGCCCCTACACGGCCTGCCTGCCTCGACATCCCGCCCTTCGAATCCTCACGGCTTCGGAGGGCAAAACGGCCCGGGGGCACGGGGCGCTGAGGGCCACCCTCACCCGGGCCGGAGGTGGGGCCTTCTCAGCCGCTCGCTCGCCCAGACGAGCTGCCGGTAGCGGCGGCTCCAGAGAGAGAAGTAAGGGGGGAAGGTGAGCAGGGCGCCGAGAATCCCGCCCGCCAGCGCCGCTCCGCAGAGCAGCGCCGGCCAGGTGAAGCTCCCGCCCCCGCGAGGCCAGGTCAGCAGCACGCCCACGATCGAGATCAGCAGCAGCACCAGCACGGCCGTCATCCGCCGGCCCGGCGGCGCGCCCAGGACGGGCTGGAAGTCGGTCTGGGCAAGGTCCGGCTCCATCTCCCGGAGCAGCCCGGGGAGGTCCTCGGCGGCGACCTTGCCGGTCTTCCAGAGGTGGCTCAGGGCGTCGGGCAGGAAGCGCTCGGCGCCGTCCACGCCCGAGTGGAGGGCATAGGCCGGGGTGTCCCCCCAGGGGCAGGGACAGGGGACCTCCCGCACGTGCTCGGGCACGAAGTAATAGGCCTCGATCGAGAGATCGGCCGGAACATTTCCATTCCAGGGGTCGGCCCCCCGGAACCGCGCTTCTGTCCGCACCCGCCGGGGAACCAGCTTGGCACGCATGAGCATCACGAAATCTCCCCCCTGCGGGCCCATGGGGTGGTTGGCGCCCCGGCCGCGGTAAGAGTTGGTGAAGATGCCTGCTGAGGAGGGGGATTATAGACCCAGCCGGCGCGGACCGCCAGCGGGGGCAAGGAAGGGGGGAGGATCTCTCCTCCCCCCGGATCGTGCTTAGACGGTGCAGTCGATGACCGTGCAGGCGATGCCGCACGAGCCACAGTCCGAGTAGTTCTTGGACTTCACGCCACCCACGACGTCGACGATCTGATTCTCGTCGAGGCTGCGCAGGGTCTCCTTGGCGAGGGTGAGCTTCTTGACAGACTTCTTCATGATGAAACCTCCGTACTGCTTTCAGGATGACTGGGATCGGGCGGGCCGTACAGCGCCCGCCCTCTTCTCAGGCCGCCCGAATCCCGGGGCGTCGCGGATCGATCGCTCCACTTACCACCGGTCTTCCGCGACCGGGCCGGATGGTTTCATAGCACGAGTCGAATATCTACCTTGACAAATGAGGTTTTACAGATTTTTACTTCTTGACCTCGAAGTCCTGGGAGCCCGCCGGATTTCCGTCCGCCGTGATCTCCACCTTGTATTTCCCCACCGGCCAGCCGCTGGGCTTGGAAATGTGGAACTCGTTGTTGGCGGGCCCGGTGGGACTGATGTTGAGATCCTCCTCCTTGACCACCTGGCCCTTGTCGCCGAAGGTCCACTTGGCATGGAGCTTCACCGAGGGCGCCGTGCCCTCCGTGGTGACCGAGGCATAGATGGTGTCCTTGGGGCTGAAGGTGGTGGCCGGCTCGGTGATCTTCTTGTCCGGTCCGATCGCCTTGCCCAGGTCGACCGAGCTGACCTTGAACGGCACCGTGGCCGGGGTGGTCTCGACCGACGTCTGCGGAGCGGTGGAGACCTCCGGAGCGGGAGCCGGGGGAGGAGTCTCCTCCTTCTTCTTGCAGCCGAACAGCGCCAGACAGCCGACGAGGATCACCAGAATCAGGGTCGTGGCACGATGAAAGCGCATGGTCTCTCTCCTCTCTCTCACTCGGAAGGGATCTTGAGGTTCTGACCGGGGTAGATCCGATCGGGGTCGTCGAGAACGTCCTGGTTGGCCTCGAAGATACGCCGCCACTTGTTGGCATCGCCGTAGAAGTGCTTCGCGATCTTGGAGAGGCTGTCTCCCGAGACGACCGTGTAGGTCTGCTCGGCCGGCTGGGCCAGGGGCGCGGTGGAGGACGCGCCGCCCTCTACGTCGGAGAAGTCGGGCTTCTCGTCGTTGCTCGCCATTGCGATCCTCCTTGAAGCGGGAAGAAACTGCGTTGATAAGGGGACAGCGGAATACCCGTAACCCCTTGATCGTACATCCGGACGCCTTACGAGTCACGTTACGGCATCAAGACCCTAAACCTTCCACCCCTTCATTCGTAAGATACTCACTCCGGCGGCCCGGCCGCCTCAGCCTCTCTCTGCCCAAAGGAGCCCAGGATGAACCGCCGACTCGCCGTCCTCCCGATCCTCGCCCTGCTGGGGCTCGCCGCCGCGCCGGCCTTCGCCGCGGAGCCGCCGGCCGCCGCTTCGCCCACGGCGGCCGAGCGCCCGCTCACGGCCCTCCCGTACACCCCGAGCCTCGACACCACGGTGATGGATCGCTCGGTCGATCCCTGCGCCGACCTCTACACCTTCTCGTGCGGCAAGTGGCTGGACAAGAATCCGATCCCGGCCGACCGGCCCGCCTGGAGCGTCTACGCCAAGACGGCGGACGACAACCGGCGTTTCCTCTGGGGGATGCTGGAGGAGGCGGCCCGCCCCAATCCGGGCCGCGACGCCAACACCCAGAAGATCGGCGACTACTTCGCCTCCTGCATGGACGAGGCGGCCATCGAGAAGGCGGGGGTGAGCCCCCTGAAGGACGACCTGGCGGCCATCGCCGCCCTGAATTCCAAGGCGGAGGTCGCCGCCCTCCTCGCCCGGCTCCACCTGCGGGGGGAGTCGGGCTCGGAGCTCTTCGGCTTCGGCTCCGGCCAGAACCCCAAGAACGCCTCGGAGGTGATCGGCGTCGCGGGCGCCGGCGGCCTGGGCCTGCCATCCCCTGAGGACTACACCAAGGACGACGCCAAATCCAGGGAGGCCCGCGAGCACTACCGGGCCTACGTCCAGAAGATCTTCGAGCTGCTGGGGGACCCGCAAGCCGCGCGCGAGATGGAGGCCGTGCTCCGCGTCGAGACCGCCCTCGCCAAAAACTCCCTCGCCCCCGCCGAGCGCCGCGACCCCTACAAGATCACCCACGTCATGAAGCGCCACGAGCTCCAGGCGCTCACCCCCTCGTTCCACTGGGACGTCTACCTGAAGGCCCTCGGCCAGCCGGGCCTCCAGACCATCAACGTCACCGAGCCCAGGTTCTTCCAGGAGGTCGACCGGCAGCTCAAGACCGTCAGCCTGGACGACCTCCGGGCCTACCTCCGCTTCCACCTGGCGAGCGACGCGGCCCCCTATCTCTCCACCCCCTTCGTGCAGGCCAACTTCGACTTCTACAACGCCTACCTGACCGGCGTGAAGCAGATCTCCCCACGCTGGAAGCGCTGCGTCGGCTGGATCGACCGCGATCTGGGGGAGGCGCTGGGGGAGGTCTTCGTCCACAAGGTCTTCCCGGCCCAGACCAAGACCGACACCGAGCGGATGACCCGGCAGATCCGCGACGCCATGGAGCTGCGCATCGAGCAGTCCCCCTGGATGACCCCGGAGACCAAGAAGCAGGCGCTGGTCAAGCTGCACGCCATGCACGAGAAGATCGGCTATCCCGACCGCTGGCGCGACTACTCGTCCCTGGAGGTGCGGCGCGGCGACTTCGCCGGCAACGTCAAGCGGGCGGCCACCTTCGAGACGCGCCGCGACCTCGCCAAGATCGGCAAGCCGCTCGACCGCGGCGAGTGGGGGATGACGCCCCCCACGGTCAACGCCTACTACAACCCTTTCATGAACGACATCAAC
>JAICSG010000925.1 GCA_025937035.1 Thermoanaerobaculia bacterium
ATCGCGGTCGCCGACACCGCCACCATCCAGACGTTCTTCCGGTAACGGCCATTGACGTTGTCGAAATTGGTCACCGTGGAGCGGTCGGCGTACTGGTGCCACTGGAGTGAGATATCCAGCCAGTCGAGCCCCCAGCCGAAGGCGTAGACGTAGTGGTCGGCGTCGGCCAGGAAGGGGCCGGTGCTTGAGTCGGGCTGCGGGGTCTGCTCGAGGGCGGCGCCCAGACGCCACTGGGAGCCCCCCGCGGTGGTGAAGCGCAGGCCGGTGCGGTAGCTGAAAGAGTCTTTGTAGGCTCCCTGCGCGACGGTGCTCAGCGTGGGATCGCTGGTCGAGGTGAAGGTGAGCCCGTCGAATTTGCTCCAGCCGGTGCGGCTGACGTCGAGCATCCAGGTGAGCGAGCTCGAAAAGCCGACCGCCAGGCCCAGCGTGACGGAATCGGGAAAGCGGATCTCCGCCGTCAGCGGCAGGTTCTTGCCGAAGGGGAGGGTGGCGGCGTTGAGCTGGTCGAGCTGGGGGTCGCCGGTGGGGATCTGCGTCAGCACCAGGGCCCCGTTGTACTGGACGTCGATGGCGCTGCGGTAGGAGAGCCCCCAGGCGAAGCGGTCGCCGACGCGGTCGAGAATCCCCACGTTCCAACCCCAGCCGTAGTCGCTGTCGGTACCCGCCTGCAGGCTGGCGACGTCGAGCGTGGCGCCGGTGAACGGGTTCGTCCCCTGGACATGGCGGTTGAGCGACAGGTCGGAGAGGCGGAAGACCACGCCGGCGCCGATCCCGAAGCCGGACCCGAAGCGGTAGGCGAAGCTGCCGTCCAGATCGAGGGTGCGCAACTGGGACTCCAGCGCGGAGTAGCGGCCGGCGTAGCTGAACGGTCCGCGCCAGGAATTCTTGAAGCCGAAGGGGGAGTCGACGCCGAGCCCGAAGCGGGCGCGCTGGCCGAAGGGGAGGAGCAGGTAGGCGTGGGGCGACACGCCGAGCTGCGGGGTCTCCTGCTCGCCGGTGGTCCCCTGGCCGGGGCCCGGCGCCGTGCCCTGGTACTGGGCGCTCTGGAGCCCCTGGACGACCGCGCCGAGGGTGAGAAAGCGGTCCTGCACCAGGGGCATGCCGCCAGGGTTGTAGAGGATGGCCGAGGGGTCGTCGGCGACCGCGGTGAAGGCGCCGGCCGTGCCCATGGCGCGTACGCTCCCGGAGCCGAGCGCGAAGCCGGAAGCGTGGGCGGCCGCGGGGGTGAGCAGGAGCGAGGCCGGCAGCAGCGTGAGGCCGATGAGGCGTCTGCGGAGCGCGTCTCTCAAGAGGTCGATCCTCCGTCGTCAGTCGTCAGGATGTCGTGAGCATGCGTGACTTTATGCGCTCATCCCGTGCCGGTCAAGCCGGTTCCGTGCTCTGTTCACGAGTTGAATTGTGATATCCTGCGTTCTCGCGAATCCGGATAACGCAATCATGGAACCTCGAGCCCGATCCGGCCGGTGGCGGCCGGCGATCCTCCTGCTGGTCCTCCTTCTGGGCGGCTGCGCCAAGCTGCCGCCGTGGCGCTCGTTCTTCGGCGGCACCTGCGCCGTCACCGTGCGCGTGGACCCGGGGATCAACCAGAACAGCCCGGTGCCGGTGGAGATCCTGCTGGTCTACGACGCCGCGCTGCTCAAGAAGGTCTCGGGTATGTCGGCGCAGGACTGGTTCACCGGCCGCGAGCAGTTTCTGCGCGACAACCCGCCGGGGAAGGGGTACGAGGACTGGCTCTGGGAGTGGATTCCGGGGCAGCAGGTGCCGGACCAGTACCTGTCGTACCGGCCGCTGATCCATGGGGGCGTGATCTTCGCCGGCTACTACTCGCCGGGGATGCATCGCTTCCAGTTCCTGCCGTTCCGCGACCTGACGATGGAGCTCCAGGCCACGGACCTCAAGGTGGCGACGCCATGACCACCCCGCCGTCTGGCGCCGTGCTGCTCACCGTCTTCCGCCGCTACTGCGGCGAGGTGCTGCGGCAGGAGGATCTGGTGGCGGTGCCGGCCGGAGCGCCGGACCCGGTCCCTTCCGCCGCGGCCTACGACGCCGTCCGCCTCAAGCTGATGCCGTACCTCCAGCCGCCGCCGGTGGTGGCCCCGGGGGGATCGCCGCCGGCGGGCGCCCAGGCGCAGCAGACGCAATACCTGATGGCGGTGCTCGCGGACGACGTCTTCCTCAATCTCCGCTGGGCGGGACAGGAGGCCTGGCAGCAGAGCCCGCTGGAGGAGGAGCTCTTCGGCACCACCGACGGCGGCACGGTGGTGTTCCAGCGCATCCAGCAGATCCTGACCGATCCGGATCCGGCCGACCTCCCCCTGGCGACGATGTACC
>JAICSG010001122.1 GCA_025937035.1 Thermoanaerobaculia bacterium
GCCCCTTGACGTCGCAGGTCACATATGCGTTGAGGAAGCTGTGGCTGTCGGCGCCCAGGATCTCCAGTCGCCCCATCCCGGAGCGGTCGGCGAGGCCGCACCCCTCGCGCAGGGCCTGGTATTCCTCCGCAGAAGTCGAAATTGTCGAGGTCATCGTGCTCATGGCTCCAGTCTACAATCCCGGACCATGAGCGAGACGGTCCCCTTCACCCTGCAAGGCCCCACCGCCCTCCTCCACGGCCTGGTCGACCTGCCGGACGAGCCCGGCGAGCGGCCGGCGGTGGTGATCTGCCACGGCTTCAAGGGGTTCATGGAGTGGGCGTTCTTCCCATCTCTCGCGACCCTACTGGCGGAGCGGGGATACGTGGCCGTCCGCTTCAACCTCTCGGGCACCGGCATGCGGCCGGGCGACCAACTGGTCACCGACCCGGACGCCTTCCGGGACAACACCTACAGCCGCGAGCTGGCCGAGCTGCTGGCGGTGCTCGACGCCACCGGGGGCTCGATCGCGCCCGGCCGGGTGGACCGCGGCCGCGTCGGCCTCCTCGGCCACAGCCGCGGCGGCGGGGACGCCCTGCTGGCCGCGGCCAGCTCCGCCTGGCGGGACCGGCTGCGGGCCCTGGTCACCTGGGCGGCGATCGCCGACGTCGACCGTTTCACCCCGGAGCAGAAGGCGGAGTGGCGCCGGTCGGGGGAGCTCCCGGTGGCCAACGCCCGCACCGGCCAGCAGCTCGCCCTCGGGGTCGGCCTGCTCGCCGATGTCGAGGAGAGGCGCGCGGATCTCGACCTCCTCGCCGCCGCCGCGGCCCGCCTCGCCCCCTGGCCCATCGTTCACGGCGCCGAGGACGAGACCGTGCCGGTCGAGGAGGCCCACCGCCTTGTCGGACACGCGGCGGGCGAGGCGGAGCTGCTCGTCGTCCCGGGCGCCAGCCACACCTTCGGCAGCCGCCACCCGTTCGCCGGCCCCACCCCGCAGCTCATCCAGGCCCTGAACGCCACTCAAGCGTGGCTCCGCGAGCATCTGTAAGGGGCATTTCCCCGGCGGGGAGCCGGGCCCCTGATGATCCCGGAAAAGAAGTTCTAGCTTTTCCTTGTCCCAAAATTCCGCCCTCCGGCAACGATAATTGATGAAGGCCTGATGCAATGGCCTTTTTGGGGAGGAATGACATGGCGGATGTGTGCTTCTCGCGGGAGACCCTCGAGCGATTCTTCCGGTCCGAGCTGCCCAGGGAGGAATCCCGTGACTTCGTGCGGCATCTCTTGCGTCAATGTCCCCGGTGCTCGCGGCTGGTCCGCGAGGTCGCCCGCGGGGACAGCTTCCAGTTGCTGCTCCGCGGGCTCGAGGAGGCGGCCCTGCGCTCCGAGCCGGTCCAGGAGCCGGCGGCGCTGGCCAAGGTGTCCCAGTTCCCCAGCCGGGAGGCCCGGACGGCTCCGGAGGGCGAGCTGAGGCGGCGGGACAGGGCCGGGAGGGGCTGAGTCAGCCGAGCCAGGGGACGGCGCCCGGCGCCTGCCGCAGGTCCCCGATCACCCACTCGGCGCCGGCGGCGTGGAGGACCTCCCGCGGGGTGCGGCCGGTTCCCACGGCCAGGCAGGGGATGCCGTGAGCGTGGGCGCACGAGATGTCGTGCACGCTGTCGCCCACGATGAGCACGTCCTCCGGGCGGAAGCGCCGGCCGGTCGCCCGTTCCGCCCGGTCCAGGGCCACCGGTGGCAGCTCCGCGCGGTCGACGCCGTCGCAGCCGTAGGCCCCGAAAGAGAAGTAGCGGTCGAGATCGAAGCGCGAGAGCTTGGCCCTGGCGCCGGGCTCC
>JAICSG010000499.1 GCA_025937035.1 Thermoanaerobaculia bacterium
CCGCTCCTCCAGCGGCGTGCGGGGCGCCTCGAAGGGCCGCTCGCGCCCGGTCTGCTCGAAGTCGGGGGCCAGCAGGGCCTTGCGGTCCACCTTGCCGCTGGGCGTCAACGGCAACGACTCCAGCGTCACGAACGCCGACGGGATCATGTAGTCCGGCAGGGCCCGCCGCAGGAAGTCCCGCAACTCGGCGGCCGCCGGCGCCCCCTCCGCCACCAGGTATCCCACCAGGCGCTTGTCGCCCCCCTCTTCCCGGACCACCACCACGGCCTGCCGCACCGCCGGATGGCGGAGCAGCGCCGCCTCGATCTCCCCCAGCTCGATCCGGAAGCCCCGCACCTTCACCTGGTGATCGATCCGCCCGAGGAACTCCAGCTCTCCCGTCTCCCGGTAGCGCACGAGGTCGCCGGTCCGGTAGGCCCGGGCCCCCGGATCCGGACCGAAGGGCCGCGGGACGAACCTCTCCGCCGTCAGATCCGGACGCCGCCAGTACCCCCGGGCCAGGCCCGCGCCGCCGATCCACAGCTCCCCGGCCACCCCCACCGGCACCGGCTCCTGCCAGGGGTCGACCACGTAGAAGACGGTGTTGGCGATCGGCGGGCCCAGCCGCACCGGGCCCTCGCCCGCGGCGACTTGGCCCGCCGACGACCAGACGGCCGTCTCGGTGGGACCATAGACGTTCCACAGCTCGACGCCCCGCGCGAGCAGCGCCGCGGCGAGGTCCCGCGGCAGCGCCTCGCCGCCGCACAAGGCCTTGAGCCCCGGCAGCCCTTCCCAGCCGGAATCGATCAGCAGCCGCCAGGTCGCCGGCGTCGCCTGTGCCACGGTGGCTCCCACCTCGGCCAGGCGTTGCGCCAGCCGCGTGCCGTCGGCGGCCTCCTCGCGGTCGAGCACCTCCACCCGGCCGCCCACCGCGAGCGGCAGGTAGATCTCCAGGCCGGCGATGTCGAACGACAGGGTGGTGAGCGCCGGCACGACGTCCGTCGCGCTCAAGCCCGGCCGCTCCGCCATGGCGCGCAGGAAGTTGACGACGGCCCGGTGCGGCAGGCCGACCCCCTTCGGCCGGCCGGTCGAGCCCGAGGTGTACAGCACGTAGGCCAGGCTCTCCGGCTCCGCCGACCGCGCCAGCGGAGCGGCGCTCTCGCGGGCGATGGCCCCGGCGTCGCGGTCGAGGCAGACCGCGGTGGCCCCGTGGACCGGCAGCCTCGCGAGCAGGGGCTCCATTGTGAGCAGCACCGGCGCGCCGCTGTCCTCCAGGACCAGCGCCAGCCGCTCCGCCGGGTGCGACGGGTCGAGCGGCACGTAGGCGCCGCCGGCCTTGAGGATGGCCAGCAGGGCGACCACCATCTCCGCCGAGCGCTCGACGCAGAGGCCCACCAGCACCTCCGGGCCCACCCCCAGGCGCCGCAGGTGGCGGGCGAGGCGGTTCGACCGCGCCGCGAGCTCGCCGTAGCTCAGGCGCTGGCCGCCGAAGCCCACCGCCCAGGCCTCCGGCGTCGCCGCCGCCTGGCGTTCGAACAGCTCGTGGAGCAGCGTCTCCCGGGGCCACTCGACCGCCGTGTCGTTCCATCCCGACAGCAGCTGCCAGCGCTCCTCCGCGGTCAGCAGCGGCAGCTCCGAGACCCGCCGCTCCGGGCCTTCCACGATCCCCCGCAGCAGCAGCTCCAGGTGCCCCGCCCAGCGCGCCGCCGTGGCGGCGTCGAACAGGTCGGTGTTGTATTCCAGCAGGCCGGCGAGCGCCCCGTCCGGATGCTCGGCGAGCACCAGGGTGAGGTCGAACTTCGACGTGGGGACCGAGAAAGCCTCCGGGAACAGCCGAAGCCCGGGCAGCTCCAGGACCTGGCGAGGCGTGTTCTGCAGCACGAACATCACCTGGAAGAGCGGCGAGCGCGAGAGGGCGCGGTCGGGGTGCAGTTCCTCGACCACCTTCTCGAACGGCAGGTCCTGGTGGGCGAAGGCGCCCACCGAGGCCTGCCGCGCCCGCGCCAGCAGCGTCCGGAAGGAAGGATCGCCGCCGGCGTCGGTCCGCACCACCAGGGTGTTGACGAAGAAGCCGATCAGCCCTTCGATCTCCGCCCGGTTGCGGTTGGCGCTCGGCGTGCCCAGCGCGATGTCGTCCTGGCCCGAGAGGCGGGCCAGGAGGGCGGCGAAGCCGGCGAGGCCGGTCATGAACAGCGTCGCGCCCTCGCGCCGGCCGAAGGCCACCAGCCCGTCGCGCAGCTCGCGCGGCAGGAAGAGCGGATGGGCCGCTCCCCGGGTGGTCTGCAGCGGCGGCCGCGGGCGGTCCGTCGGCAGCTCGAGCGGCTGTGCTCCCGCCAGGCGCTCCCGCCAGTAGGCGATCTCGGCCTCCAGGGCCTCGCCCCGCAACTGCTCCCGCTGCCAGCGGGCGAAGTCCGCGTACTGGACCGGCAGCTCCGGCAGCGGCGAGGGGCGGCCGAGACTGAAGGCCGCATAGAGATCTCCCAGCTCGCGGATCAGCACCCCCATCGACCAGCCGTCCGAGACGATGTGGTGCATCGTCAGCACCGCGACGTGCTCCTCCGGCGCCAGCCGGAGCAGCAGCACCCGCAGCAGCGGGCCGCTCCCGAGGTCGAAGGGGCGGCTCACCTCCGCGGCGATCCGGCGCCGGAGCTCCGCCTCCCTGGCCTCCTCCCGGAGAGCGGCCAGATCGAGCAGGGTGAAGCCGAAGCCCTCGCGCGGCGAGACGGTCTGCGCCGGCTGGCCGTCGGCGAGGGAGAAGACCGTGCGCAGCACCGCGTGCCGGCGCACCACCTCCCGCAAAGCCTGATCCAGGAGGCCGGCGTCCAGGGCGCCCGTCAGCCGCACGACGTTGGGGATGTTGTAGGTCGGCTTGCCGGGGTCGAGCTGCTCCAGGAACCAGAGGCGCTCCTGGGCGAACGACAGCGGCAGCGGGCGTCCGGGCTCGATCGGCCACCGCTCGATCGGCACCCAGGTCCGCGCCGGTTGGACCTCGTAGCCGAGCCTGCCGGCGAGCTCCCGCGCCGGCTCCCCCAGGAAGTCCTCCTTGTACTCCTCGCGCCAGCGCTCCGCGACGGTGGTGTCCACCCCCTGGTGCTGGTGGAACTTGACGTCCCCCAGCATGCGCGACTCGGCGTGCAGGCCGTCGGTCATCCGCGCCGATTTCGCCTTGTACGGCTCAGCCATGTCGGGGTGGTAGTCGACCCCCAGGAAGGAGCAGAGCGCCCGCAGCTCCCCCTCCGGATCGCCCAGCAGGTCCTCGAAGCGGACCGTGTATTGCCGCTCCGAGGGCACCCCGGCCAGGAATCTCTCGATGTTGCGGTGGGCGAGCACCCAGAGCGCCTCCGCCAGCTCCCGGCGGCTGAACGGATGCTCCTGATGGAAGAAGATCTGGTCGATCCGCGCCTCCTCGAAGGAGCGGATCACGCCGTAGGGATGGCGCACCAGGTGGATGTAGCGCGGCCCGGAGAAGGCCTCCTCCGCCCGCCGCAGCGTCGCCTCATCCCAGGAGTAGGTCGGGGTCTTGTCGACCAGGGCGCGGTCGCCGATCCACTCCTGCAGGAGACGGTAGAGCCCCTGGGTGCTCATCCCCTCCCGCTCGTAGCCGGCCACCAGCTCCGTCGCCTCCCCGGCCGTCACGCCGCGCGCCTCCATCACGGCGCGCAACGCGCCCTCCAGGCGGAACGCGTCCCGCCCCGCGAACGCCTCCCGGCGCTCGGCCAGGGTGTTGAAGCCCAGCAGCTCCAGCTCCGGCGGCGCGAACAGGCGCGGATTCCCTCCCAGCATCACTCGCAGCAGCGTCGAGCCCGAGCGCGGCGGCGACAGCACGAAGACGGCCGAGGGGTTCCCCGGCTCCGCGGCCTCCCGGTCCGGGAGCTTGCGGATCAGCCGGTCGACCGCCGCGATCTCCTCGTCGCCGATCCGCCGGACCGCCGCCGGCCCCTGCCGCCCTTCCTGGCCGCCCCCCAGCCGGGCGACCGACCCCGGGTACTCGCGGGTGAGCCAGGCGGCGAGCTCGGCGATGGTGGGAGCGTCGAAGATCGTGACCACGTGAACGATCTCCCCCAGCTCCTGCTGCAGCCGGTTGATGAAGATGGCGCCGGTGATCGAATTGCCGCCGATCTGGAAGAAGCTGTCCTCCACCCCGATCGGCTCCTCGGC